>JBKQVI010000515.1:0-25637 GCA_052139985.1 Terriglobia bacterium | reverse complement strand
GAGGCACTACCGCACCGGAAGATTGCTGTAGTCACGCGCAAAAAACTGCCCGAGCGCCGCAAACCTCGTTAGCATGCAGCAACTTGCACGTAAAATGTCACTCCGACTCCATGGTGAACACCCGCTGAAGGGGTCGCATTAGCCACGGCTGGGGACGGCGAACCGGAGAATACTACCCGGATTTGACCCCTTATAGGTCGGGCGGCTCTTCCTTTTTGTTATGGGCGATTTTTTCTGTCGAACTGCTGGGGACGATGGCAGTTATTTGTTCTATCGCATGGAGGTCTCAGAAGCGAAATGTTCGTGACACTAGTGATGCCCGCCGCCTACTGATCCGCCTCCCGAGTGCCCGCCACCCGATGGCGCAGGACTGGAATGACCGCCGGAGGATGTACCAACGTTAACATGGCTTTCACCGGCTTGGCTTCCACCCGTTCGGCCACCGCTGACGCTGCTATTGGGTACGGAAGGCCCCTGCTTAGCGGAAGGGCTTGAAGAACTTGACGGAGCAGCGTAAGCGTAACCGCGCATCGGGGGCACTGATCCTATTGGCCCCGCGCCCGGCGCGGATCTCGGCCGGCCGAATGCTGGGTTCTCTGCGGGTTGCCCACTCATCTCACCGTTCCCGACAGGCGCCGATTGGATCAGACCTGGACTCGAAACCGGTGGAGTGAAAGCGCTCGCTCCCACTCGCGGAGCCGGCGATGGCTGCGGTGTTGTAGCGCGGTGGCCGTTAATGTAACTGTCCTGTTGAGGATCGTAAACGATTGTCGAATTGGGTGGTGCCGCACTGCCGTTTCGCAATCCTGGCGAGGCCATTACCACGCTTGGATTGCCAGCTCCAGCCGCTCCTCCCGCCGGTATGACTCGGGAGCCGTGGCTCAGCGCGGCAGGGCGGGGAACCGCCGGGCCGGGCAACTTCGCCGCGATGGAAGGGACGATTCCCGGCTCTCTGACCATCTCTCCCGTGGTGGGGTTGATAGCCAGCATGAGATTGGGGGTCAGCACTCCGCCATGGCGGAAGGCTGATGCGCTGACTACTCCGCCGCCGCAATTACTCTCGCAAGCGACGCCATTATCTTTTCCACGCGTGCGAGGCGTCCAGCCGACCCAACCCGGACCGTGGAACCACGTAACCTTGGCCGGAGACCATCTTCTGAGGCTACCTGGGAACCATATCCAACCTTTTCCCGGGATGGATCTCCACCCGCCGTAGTGGTAGGGCAACCAACCCCAGGGTTCAGCGGCGATCCAGGTGTAGCCCCAGCCGGGATACCAGCACCACTGGCCCATGGAATACGGCGCCCAACCGGCGTCTACCCCGTAGGGCATCCAGCCGTAGCCTGCCCCCGGCACGTTAGACCAATTACCGTACTGCAGAAGGTCTGTCCAGCCGTAGGCACCCTCGGCGTCATCGCCCGTGTAGCCATCCGGTGAAGGCCCGGCCGCCTCTGACGCAATCTGATTCTCACGGTCATTTACCCATTGGTCCCAATCGTCTTGGGTGATGCCTTGGGAAATAGCCGTGGGCTGGGAACTGCCGGGCTGCATGACCAATACGGAATCCCGATCGAGCGTCATGGCGCCCAGGTCGCGTTGCACTTCCACCGAACCATCGATGACTTCGACGCGCTCGATGCCCTGGTCCAGATCCACCCGGAACTCAGTCCCCCCTTGGGCAACGAGCGTGCCGTATGTTGTTCCCACTCGGAACGATTCCCCGACGCGAGAAGGAAGGGGGTGAAAAGTGGCGTAACCCTGGCGGAGATCAACGTGATTGATCTTTTCACCCTCCGGCGTTAGTTCCAACCGAGTGAACTCAAGTAACCCAAACTCTCCTAGCCGGATCGTGCCGCCGTTTTCAAACTGTACTTCGGCGTAGCTGTTTTCACCGGTGGAGAGTTTGAAGCCTTGCTGGAGGGGAGTGTTGACCGGCGCTTCTGCCCATGCCGGTATATCGGGGCGCTGGACGGTGACGTTGCCCTCGACGAAACTCAGACGGACGATGCGGGCTTGGGAGTAACTTTGCGGCCACAGCGGATTCACCGTTAGCAGCCCGATAAACCCGGCGATCAGGATTCCCAGCGAGAAACGATTACGGGGTATCATGGGCCACCTCCTAGCGCTTCCCGGTTGGCTTCATCCCCTATCGTACACTTACCTAGACGTTTCAGACAGGTCGAAAGTTGCAGCCTGGGGAATCCTCAAGATGTTGTCATAAAGTCAGTTGCGGAAGTTGACACGAGAGGCCTGAACCGGCGGCGGGCGGCGAGTGCTACCGATCCGTCTGAATGCGCTGCATGATCTCTTCGGCGCGGGACTTTGCGAGATGCATAAAGCGGTTGTTGGCCGAGATCTTTTCCAACGTGGGGACCATCAGTGCGGGTTCAACATAATTGTGTTCATCCAGGCCTTCCTGAATTTGGCGCAAAATTTGAGGGAGGCCCAGGGGGTCGTACTTCATAGCGTATTCAAGCTGGCTAATCTGTTCTTCAACGTTGGCAATTTTCTCAAGCAAGTCGGTGAGCTGCTGTGCGGTGCGATTTTCCGTATAGTTATATTCCACCCGATTGGTTTCTGCGCCGGACTCGTAGGTCAAAGTCTTCAGCCCCATGTTCGCTACTTTGTGGCGGCTATTGAGGTCGAGAGAATGGAAGTAGTGCAAGGACTCGGCCAGAGAGAATATCTGCGCGGTGGTGCCCGGCGAGATTTGTACCGGGTGGGGAGCCGGCGGATCCTCCAACTTATGGGAGTCGAACGTACCGTTACCGCCGGTATCGAGAGTCAGCGCCTCGTATTCGGGGGAGCTGCCCTTGAGAGTTTTGGTGAAAGTGATGCGGGGAACGGAGGGGGCCACTTGCGCCGGAAGGGTAGAAACCCCCCAAAGGAGCGCCAGGAATGCTGCCGCCACGGGCAGGTAGTGAATTCGCCAAACCTTGAAGCAGGCCGTGATCGTGAAACTACCTCCTTCAGTCGGGTTACCCATTGTCTGGAAGGTCCGCTGCCTGCCCACGTGCACCCTTCGGACGAGGCCGGACCTCTGCGTGGTTACAACCCACGGTCCGCCTGCCGATCCTCCGCGCCATCCCAGGCTCGCCATTCAGACGGAGGACAACTCCCCCTTCCGGCCCTTGCAGCGACGGGAATTCGCGCCGCCCGCTACCTGTCTTGCGTTAGCGCTTGCAATTCCGATTCTTCGATGTCGAAGTTGGCGTAGACGTGCGAAACGTCTTCGTGGTCTTCCAATTCTTCCATCAGCCGCAACATCTGGTCGGCTTGCTTGCCCGTCAGCTTTACGTAATTCTGCGGCACCATCGTAACTTCCGCCGCGGCGGGAGTGATTTGCGCTGTTTTGAGATGATCCACCACACTCTGGAAGTTCTCCGGCGCGGAGAGAATTTCCCAATTGCTGCCGTCGTCCACCATGTCGTCGGCGCCGGCGTCGGTTATGATCTCCAGCAACTTTTCCTCGTCCGCCTTGCCTTTTTCCACCACGACGTATCCCTTCTTGTGGAACATCCACGCCACCGAGGCGCCGAACGCCCCGCCGTGCTTGGCAAAGATATGGCGAATTTCCGACGTCGTACGATTCTTGTTGTCGGTGGTGACTTCGACGATCATGGCGGCGCCGCCGGGCCCATAAGCCTCGTACACCGCTTCTTCGATGATGGTGCCAGGCAATTCGCCGGTGCCTTTCTGGATGGCGCGCTTGATGTTATCCGCCGGCATGTTCTCGGACTTGGCCGCTAAGATCGCGGTGCGCAGGCGAGGATTGGAATCCGGATCGCCCCCGCTGATGCGGGCAGCGACGCTGATTTCCTTAATAATCTTGGTGAAAATCTTGCCGCGGCGCGCGTCCGCCGCGCCCTTCTTGTGCTTAATGGTTGCCCATTTAGAATTGCCTGACATAAAAAAGCCGTCCTTTCAATTAGTGGCATTGCTCCCGATGGCAACCGTTCCAAACAAGGGAGTAAGGTTGCGCGAGTATGAAGATAACGCAGAGGAAATGTTAACACAAGCCCGAGTTGGTGGTGTCCTAATTTCGAGTGTAGCGCCGGGCTTGAGCCCGGCATGTGCCGCCCTAAAGGGCGGCGCTATGCCCAAATTAGGACACTGCCCCCGAGTTACAAAGCTATCGAGAGCGACCCACTCGCCAAACGACCTGCTTTGCGGGGCTGTCTGACCATCACCCCGGCAAGTTCTCAGAATTCTTTTTCGGACTGCCCGATCTAGGGCATAATCGTTCTTCGACGGGGTTTTAACGTGACATTCAAGCTGATCGCTGCGAAGAATTCATTCAGCGGCCTTCGGCGTATACTCGTCATGCCTTGAGCGGGGAGGATGATGACAGACAAGACGGACCATGCCGGCGCCATTCGCACTGACGCTGTCCAGCGCCATTTTCGCATGGGCGACGCGACGATTTGCGCCGTGGACGGCGTCTCTCTCGACATCCCCGCCGGGGCATTTGTGGCGCTACTCGGCAGTTCGGGATCCGGCAAGTCGTCACTCCTCAACCTGCTTGCCGGCTTGGACCGTCCCACCGCGGGCGCCATTTACGTTGATAACCGCAACCTGGCCGACATGACCGCTGAGGAGCTCTCGCGGTACCGGCGCCACCGCGTTGGGATGGTCTTCCAGGCGTTCAACCTGATTCCCACCATGACACTTCTGGAGAATGTCGAGCTGCCGATGCGTTTCGCGGAAATAGAGCGCGGCAAACGGCCGGAGCTTGCTCGCGAGGCCTTAGAGCGCGTCGGTTTGGGAGCACGCCTCGCCCACCGGCCCAGTCAGCTTTCCGGAGGCGAGCAGCAGCGCGCCGCCATCGCTCGCGCCCTGGTCAACCACCCCAGCCTCCTGTTGGCCGACGAGCCCACGGGTAATCTGGATAGCCACACGGGGAGCGATATTCTGAAATTGCTTCACGAGTCGAATGAACGGTTCGGCATGACCGTGGTCATGGTCACCCACGAGCAGGCGCTTGCCGAACGGTACGCCGAGCGACTGATATTCCTCGCCGACGGCAAGGTGATCAGTGACCAGCCCAACGTCCCCACAACCCGGAGTCGCGCGGGCGTCCCGCCCGTGATCCGACATGGCCAAGATGGCCATGCCGCGAAGGAGACAACATGAAGGGAGGGGACCTGGTCGAACTCGCCACGCGCAACCTGCGTGAATCCGTGTTGCGAAATTCGCTAACCACGCTGGGCATCGGGGTCGGCGTTGCCTCCCTCGTGGCCATGCTCTCCCTGGGTATCGGCCTGCAACAATTGGCCAATCGCCGGCTGGAACGATCCGGGCTCTTTGACACCATTATGGTGAGCTCGCGACGGGGATTCCGTGGGTTCGAGCGGCGCGCGATGGCAGACGGTCCGTCCCCGGCGGAGAGCCGCTCTCTCGATGAAAACGCGCGACTGGAAATTGCGCGTCTGCCCAACGTGCTTGAGGCGTGGCCCGATATTCGATTCGTTACCGAGCTCCATTACGAAGATAAGCCGCACCTTACCATGGTGGCGGGCCTCCCTCCCTCAGCGCGAGACAACGACGCTTTCGAGAACATCCAGGGGAAGTTCTTCTCTTCCGACACTGCCGACGAAGCGATTTTGCAAATCCAGTTCGCGGATGACCTGATGGATATTCACCCCAAGCCGGGAGACCCGAGCCCAACGCTGAATCCCAGCACCCAGGCGTTGGTGGGGAAGGAGATGACGCTTAGCTACGCGGAGCGCATACCGTCGCCACAAACTTCAGAACCCAAGCCCCCGGTGGCGCAGCCCCCCGGCTCACCGCAAAACCCGTCAGGCACTGTGGGCGACGCCGGTCAGCCAGCCGCGGCCTCCTTCTCCGTCGTGCCCCGAGAGAGAAAAGTGCGCATCGTAGGAATCACGGACCAGGACCCCGACGGCATCCGTGGGGCTTCCGGCGCACGGGTCTTTCTTCCACTCAAGACGATCGAAGACTTGCACGTGATGCTGCCAACCGGCATGCGCGACAGCGAGCCCAACTTTTCGAGTGTGCCCACTTATCTCAGTCTGAGCGTTCGCCTGAAGAGTCCTAACAATGTGGAAACCGTGCAGGCCGCCATCAAGAAGCTGGGCTTCAACACGTTTTCGATCCTGGACGCCACACGCAACTTGCGCCGTTTTTTCGCCGTGCTCGACCTCTTCCTCGGGATTTTCGGCAGCCTGGCGCTTACCGTGGCGGCGCTGGGAATTGTGAATACGCTGGCAATGGCCATCTTAGAGCGGCGACGGGAAATCGGAATTATGAAAGCGATTGGCGCCAGCGACGGCGACGTGAAGAAACTCTTCTTTGCCGAGGCCGCCGTCATGGGCTTTGTGGGTGGAATCCTGGGCGTGGCCCTGGGTTGGTCGATCGGCCGGGTGATCAACATCGGCACGAACATCTATTTGCGCCGCCAGGACCTGCCCGCCGAAAATCTGTGGTCCGTTCCCTGGTGGCTGGTGCTGGGGGCAATTGTGTTCGCGATCCTCGTGAGTATGATTTCCGGCCTTTATCCCGCCGCTCGGGCCGCCCGGCTCGACCCCGTGCAGGCTTTGCGCTACGAATGATGCCCTACACTTCGCGCCCCGTCCCCGCGCTCAAACGGATCATCGCGCTTGCCGCGCTTATCGCCGCTCTATGCAACCTCGCGCACGCCCAAGGGCGCATCGAATGCGGCGTGATTGCCAGCCGAATTTTGCCCGCCGCGGTTCGCTATTGCGCCTTTCTGCCTTCCAGTTATGACTCCACGGCCGCCGGGAAGGGCCCGCAAGCTAAGGATGCGGCCCGCTATCCCGTGCTCTACGACCTGCACGGCCTGGGCGACAACGAACAGTCTCTTATGAATACCGGCGCCTGGAGCCTCATCCAGGACCTCCGAGGGCAGCACAAGATCGGCGAGTTTTTGATCGTCACGCCGGACGCGGGCCGGTCCTTTTACATCGACTCTCGCGATGGCCGCGAACGCTATAGTGATTTCTTTCTCCAGGAGTTCATGCCCGCCATCGAGCGCCGCTACCGCGTGCGTGCGGGCCGAAACTCGCGGGGCATTACCGGGATGTCGATGGGCGGTTATGGGGCCCTGCGTTTTGCCTTCGCCGATCCCCAACTGTTTTCCTCGGTCAGCGCCCATAGCGCCGCCCTGGTCGCCGAGCCGCCGCTCCCCTCGAACCGCGGAGCCGGCGAGAGTTCCCCTCTGATGGGAATGCTCGGCGCGCTGTTCGGCAGTCCGATCGACCTCGGATTCTGGAATAAGAACAGTCCCTTTGTTCTGGCCGGGAAAAATGCGGCGGAAATAGCCCGGCTGAAGATCTACTTCGATTGCGGAAGCGAGGACAGTTACGGTTTCGACCAGGGCGCGAGGGATTTGCATAAGGAACTCGACACGCTGAAAGTGCCGCACGAATTTCACATCTATCCCGGCGGCCATGGCGTGGAGTATTTTCTCGCCCACCTCGCCGCCTCGATGGAGTTCCACTCGCGCGCGTTCCAGGCCGCGCATTAGGGTCGCGAGTGGAACAATCTCAATGGCAGGCTCGCTTCAGGCCTGCTCCCATGAGGTCGAGGAAAGACAAAGCGGGGTGCTGTCCTAATTTGAGCGTAACGCCGCCATCTTGGCGGCTCCGGTGCCGGCTAGAAGCCGGCGCTACGGCTCAAATCAGGACAGCACCAACGTGGAGGCGATGTGGAATCCAGAAACGAGAGGAACATCATCGGATGGGTCGGCGTTCCTCAAAAACTTTTGAGTTGCTTCCGCATCGGTATCACTCCGATACACTTTCCAAGCCAATCGCGACGTCGTTAACTCGGGGCTCAGCCGCCTTGGGCAGTGAGAGAGGAAGCCTCATTGCGGCTGCAAACAAAAGAGCGTGCAAGGCGCAAAGAAGGAGAAACGCCGCGGTAAAGGGGCCGAGCGCAGCGTGATGGATATGGGCTGGCGCCAATCTCCATGCCAGAAACGTCGCGCACAATGTCGTCAGTGTCGGGCCCCCAAGACGCTGAACGACATTGAGCGCTGTCGTCGCCATCGGCAAGTCCTGTCGCTTAACTGAAGCGTAGGCGGACGCAATGGACGGCATACCGACCGCGCTCAGGCCCACGCCCCGGATGAAGAGAGCGGCAGCAAGTGCAGCGAGAACGAGTCTGTGACTTGCCAGGTAGAGAAAAGGCAGTGTCCCGACGAATGCCAGAAATGCACCTCCGGCCGATACCTTGCGAATGCCGAAGCGCTTCGTCAAGGTTCCCAGCAGCGGGTAGCAGCACATCATCCCCAAGCCAAGAGGAGCCAGCAGCCAGCCCGTTGCGCTGGGTGACAGACCGCAGGCGCGGATTAGGTAGATCGGGATCAGCATCTGGCCGGCAAACGCGATCCCATTCGCCATGAACTGCGTGACCACGGAGGCTGAGAAGGTTTTGCCCTTGAACAGGCGAAGGTCGATCAGGGCTTTGTCTCCCTTTTTTGTGGCGGTCGAGAAAAACGCCGCAAGCAGAGCAATGGAGACAATGAGAGCCCCAAGACCTGTACGCTCGCCGAGGTGATCGGAGCCATAGAGAAAGAGCACGAGCCCGGGCGACAGCAGTGCCAGCCCAACAAAATCGAGGTCCCGCGGCCTCAGCTCTTCACGATCTTTAGGCAGTACGAGAATGGCCAGCACGACTGCCAGTGCGCCAACCGGAAGATTAACCAGAAAAAGCCAGCGCCAGGAAGCGTATTGCAGAATAGCGCCGGCAATCACCGGGCCGAGGATCGGCGCGAACAGAATCGGCACAGCGCCATAGCCCATCACGCGCACCATGTGCTTTCCCGCATGGCGAGCCATCATTAACTGCGCCATCGGGGCCAGCAGGCCTCCGCTCATGCCTTGCAGCACGCGGAACCCGATCAGCGAGTTCGCCGACCAGGAAAATGCGCACAGGGCCGAGGAAAGCGTGAACGCCGAAAAACACCATAAATAAAGGGCCTTGGCCCCAATGCGGTCGACCAGCCAGCCGTTCAGAGGCAGCATGAGCGTGAGTGCCAAAAGATATCCGCTGGTGACCCACTGAATTGCCGCAAGGCCGCTATGCAATTGCACGGCGAGGCTGGAGAGAGACACATTCACGACCGTCGCATCGAGTTGAGCGAGAAAGGAGCCGAGCACGACGACGGATGAGATCTTCCAAACAATCGGATCGAGCCGATCGGTCTCGCTCGATAGCTCAGGCGAAATGTTTTTCACCGTGCCCCGCGCACGTCTCCGGGAGGATTGCCGCCGTGGAACCGTCCGAAGGTCCGTGCACTCATCAGACCGATGAGGAAAACGCCCAGTCCCAAGGAGACGACATGGGTTGCAGAGCGCAAATCAAAGTTTCCGACACGGCACACAAGCAGATAACCAACAACCAGATTGAAGAATCCCCAAAGCACATTTACGGTCGAGGAGGAAAGCCCCTTGCCGGGCGGTTTCGCAAAGGGGCTTTGAAAGGGGCGCCCCATCACGCCGCTCACAAAATGCGGAACGGCGTTTGTAAGGAAGGCGCCGCCAAAGAAGTAAGACACAGAGTGAATCCAGTTCATAGTCGGTTGCTCCTCTTCATCGTTTATCGAAGCTTCTTCAGATGTTCGTCGAGATAAGCCACGATGCCTTTTTGCAGATCGATCGGGATGAGAGCGGTTTTGGGGTCAAGGGCGGTGACTGCCATGGAGTTCTCCTTATCGGCTGGGATGAATCGATTTCGGGTTTGGCTGACGATCTGCCTACAAATCGGCGAGGCGCTTGAGCAGTTCAAGGGCGACCCCGAGTTTTTCCTGCTCCTCGGACGAGAGTTTGGCTTGAATGGCACGGAGTAGCCAGTCCTCTTTCGCAGCTCGATTTGCCTTGAGCGTTTCCCGGCAGGCATCGGTGAGAGACAGGATGGTTTGCCGTCCGTCGGCTGGGTCAGGTGAGCCTTTCACCATGCCGGCATTCTGGAGCGTCGAAATCGTTGCGCCCATCGATTGCTGTCGCACGCCCTCAGCCCGCGCGAGAGCGCTCACGGTAGCGGGGCCATCGCGTTCCAAACGGACGACCGCGGAGATCTGCGACCATGTGTAGTCGCCGCGATGTGCCTGCTCCCGCAGCCGGTGCCGCAGTTGGCTGATGACCATGCGAAGCTCGCTGGCCAGAGCCGATGCGCGTGCGTTTCGCGAATTGCTCTTCTGTTTGTTCACAGATCTACTCTAGCATATACACAGGTAAACTGTGAAGTATTTCTTCATATATTCTCGATCAGCAGGATTGCGGGCTTGAACAGCGCAGGGTCTTACATCGCCATGCGATCTCTTGCGATGTCGCGAACTTGCATCCCGATGCTCCGATTTGTTATCGCCGCGCTTCTACGGAACCGCCGCTCGATGAGCGGCCCACGGTACGGTCCCCTAAGCGCTGACTTATCGACTGCAAGCGCTCGGAAGCCCGCGCAGCGGGCGCTGTCATTGAGCCCATGGCGAGCCAGCCGTGGGAAACAGCGGCCTGGCCAAAGGTAAGGCGCCCTCGCAGCGCTTAATCCTTGTTGCATTATTGCCCGGGTGCCGTATAACTCGGCAACAGCTTTCGGGTGCCCATGACGCTTGTTTAGGCAGAGCCTGCGTTGATTGCTTTCAGGAACTTTCGACCACCGGCATGATCCAGCCGGTTCTCGGACAGCGAAGGCTCGGGCCACTGCCAAGGGTCGGGCCGGAAAGCCGCCGAGCGGTCAACTGATCCAATGGATTTCGGCTCGCTGCACTCCGGCGTGGGAAGGGCGTTTATCGTTCCAAATCCGGCTTAGCTGGTGGGTTAGGCCGTCTTCGAGAGCTATTGGTGACCTTGGGCCACCGGAAATGTAGCCATAGCAAGATCGGTGGGAGTCTGGACCGCTTTCAAGGTGTAGTCATCCCATTTTCTGGATAGGGTTTTTGAGCCCTGTGCCCAAATGGATACGCCCGTTGGAATATAGCGGGCCGTCGTGCAGGATGAAAATGGGACCGCCTTGGCGCGCCGTGCGGATTTGCCCGTAAAGGTTGTCCTTCGCCCACTGCGCCAGCCAGTTGGGCTCGTTCTACGGCAAGTTGGCCTTCAAGGAAAATAAGGTTTTGGGTAAGTTGATGGTTGCCTTAAGTTCAAACGGTTCCTGTATGCGTCCTCCGTCGTGAGGATAAATATTCATTATAGAGGGCGGTGCCCGAATGCGTCGGGAAATAGGTGTCTGGTCGCAGATATCAGGTATCAGGTGCTGGGTGCTGGGGGTTGGGCGCAGGAATCGCGGGTGGCTGTGGCCGACAGCCGTCGCGTCAGGCAACTACAACTAGGTCATTTCGGCAACGCATTGAGGTGCTGAAGGTTCGCCTTAGCATTGGGGTTGCCCTCTTCATCTGCTTTTTCGTACCACCTGCGCGCTTGCTTCAAGTCTGTCGGCACGCCATGACCCTTTTGATAAATGAGACCGAGGTTGACCATAGCGTCCGAGTTGCCCGCCGCTGCTCCTTTTTCGTACCAGCGCCGTGCCCGCACGTAATCTTTGGGGGTGCCCCGGCCATAGTCGTACATGAATCCGATATTGTTCACGGCGGCGGCGTTGCCGCCGGCTGCTGCCTTATCGTACCAATCTCGGGCCAACTTGTAATCTTGCGTTACCCCCCGGCCATTGTCGTACATGAATCCGATACTGTTCATGGCGGCGGTGTTGCCGCCGGCTGCTGCCTTCTCGTACCAATCTCGGGCCAGCTTGTAATCTTGCATCATGCCCAGACCATTGAGGTACATAGATCCGATTTCGGACATGGCGTCGAAATTACCGGCCTCAGCAGCTTTCTCGTATAAGCGAGCTGCCAGACGGTCGTCTCGTGTCACACCTTCGGCATTCTTGTACATGTTTCCTAGGTTGTACGTTGCCCACGCGTTACCGCCGGCGGACGCTTTCGTGTACCACTCTAACGCCTGTCGATAGTTCTGTTGCACACCACGACCTGCTTCGTAGAGTCGGCCCAGGTTGTTCATCGCGAATGTGCTACCAGTGGCCTCGGCCCTTGTGTACCACTTCAATGCCAGTTGGTAATCCTGAGGAACCCCGTGGCCGGTCTCATAGATGAAGCCAAGGTTGTTTGATGCGGTCGGATCCCCGGTAGCTTCGATCGCCTTCTCGTACCACTCCCTCGCTCGGCCGTAATCCTGCGGCACTCCCATTCCCGCGTCGTACATGTAGCCAAGCTGCGTCATGGCTGCACCATTCCCTTCAGAGGCAGCCTTTTCGAAGAGCCGAAGAGCTTGCTCATCGAAGTGGGCGTTCAAAGATTGTTGCCCCTGCAGATAGGTTGGCTCACCGGCCTCGCCGAACTTGAGAGTAAGGGTTAGGTCCCCTGTTAGGGTTTCGGCATTTAGCCCTGCGAAGAAGACGGAGAGCTTCATCGTGCGTTGTGTCGTCCCGGCAGTCCGCGGAACGCGAAGAAGCAAGTCGGCATGTGCTTCCACATTTTTCCTCGTTACGTCGAGGTCTCTAACAGGAATGGACAGAGAATTTGTGAACATACTGACATCCTCATCCGCCTCACCGGAAAAAAGCCTGAGACCACCCATTACACGGTCAACGATTATTGTTGGATCGGTGCCACCGTCTAGGGAAGCAGCCTCGAAATGAATACTCCCGGCATGTAACGGCGCTTTGCCCACATTGAAGAGATCGGCCCTAACTGACAAGTCCTTCTGGGCCTCAGCACAAATGACTGTCACACTTCCCCGGAAATTCTGAGGTCCGATCACTGCAATCGTCCTGCCTTCGCCCCCTGCTGGATTTAGGACGGACAAATCGATTTGTATCTCAGGTCTTCGCAATTGGTCATTGCGCTCTTCCGTCAACACAGCCGCCGCTCGCTGTGATGCCTCCGCGTTTAGTCGTAATTGATCCGACGATTGATGAAGTGCGTCGAGTGTTTTTCCTAGCAAGATTCGTTGCTCTTCGGCTTGGCGGGCGGCCTCCAGATTAGCGGCCCTCCCGGACTTCTCGTGCACTGACTGAAAATAGGATGTGACGATTAGCCCGGTGATACCTATCAGCAGTGCTAAGGAGCCGGTCAATTGCGACAGGTGCTTTAATGATACCTCGAGCCTGGACGTACCCAATGACTTGGTGGAGCGGTAGTTCAAAATCAGCACGAGCACGACCGCAGATATGAACACTAAAGTTGTTATGATAAGAACCCAGGTAAGCACCATCTTGACCCCCTACGCGTCACTTCGGGAACGAGGATCCCTCTCTCTTCGGCGACAGTCTAAAGTCTCTTCACCATGTGTTTGAGGTCTCGGCGGATGTCGAGCCACGCAATTATACAACGCACGCTGGTACATCGTGCACTCTCTTCAGGTCGGCCCCAGGGTCCCGTCAAAGTCGAGGCGGCGTAGCGGCCCCAAAGGCGCCTCAGGTCATTAGCCAAGGGCGAAAAGCGTGGAAAGCCTTGCAGAAGGATATTCGACACCGACGGGGCATAAGCGCTAACTAAAAGAATTGGCCCTTTCCGAAGCCACGGCAGTGGCGAGATCCTGTAGCCCACGGCAAGGCAGCCGTGGGATGCTGGTCGCATGCGAGCCTCGCCAGCCCCGTACGGTGCGGCAGCTTTGTGCGCTCATTTCCAGCAATACCCCCGTTGGGATTACTCGGAGCTCAGTGTTGTTTAGCTCCCTTGGTCTTCTTTAGGTATTCAACATAGAAAACAGCGATTTGCGTCTCCAGATTATCAGGTCCATAGCGCTGGCCAAAGATATCCAGGGCCCGCTGCATGTAAGCCAGTGCGCTGTCCAAGTCCCCCTTGGCTTGAAGAATTTCGCCGATGTCCATTGCGTCGGAGGCTACTTTGGGGTCGTCGGGACCATACACTTTCTCGTGGATCTTGAGCACCCGCTGGGTGTATGCGAGGGCCCCGTCCAGATCTCCTTTTTCTTGGAGAATCTGCGCGACCTTGTTGGCGTCCAAGGCTAACTTAGAGCGCTCGGGGCCATAGACTTTCTCGTCGATTCTGAGCGCCCGCTGGGTGTATGCGAGGGCGCCGTCCAGATCTCCTTTTTCCCAGAGAATCGTGCCGATGTTGTTGGCGTCGGTGGCCACGGCGAAATGGTTGGGGCCATAGACTTTCTCGTCGATTCTGAGCGCCCGCTGGGTGTATGCGAGGGCGCCGTCCAGATCTCCTTTTGCGATAAGAATCGTACCAACGTTGTTAGCAGAGCTGGCCACCGCCGGGCTATCGGGCCCATAAACCCTCTCGTCAATCTTGATGGCCCGGTGGATATAAGCGAGAGCGCCGTTCAGGTCCCCTTTCGCTTGGAGAATCAAGCCGATGTTGTTGGCGTTTGTCGCCACAGTGGGATGGTCGGGACCGTAGGCCATCTCGTCGATCTTTAGTGCCCGCTGGCTGTAACTGAGGGCACCGTCCAGATCCCCTTTTTCCTGGTCTCGGTCCCACTGCTCTTTGAGAATCATACCGATATTGTTGACGACCAGGGCCACCACAGGGTGGTCAGGGCCAAAGACCTTCTCGTCGATCTTTAGTGCCCGCTGGCTGTAACTGAGGGCACCGTCCAGATCCCCTTTTTCCTGGAGTATTAGACCGAGGTTGGCAGCAAGAAGCGCCTCGCGGGGGTGGTCAGGGCCATATGCCTTCTGATCGATCTCAAGTGCGCGCTGAGCGAGAGCGAGGGCGTTGTCGAAGTCTCCTTTTTCCTGGAAAATCTGGCTGAGGTTGTTGACGATCAAGGCAACATCGGGATCGTCGGGGCCATGGACCCGCTCGGCAATTTTAAGCGCACGCTCAGTGTAAGCGATGGCCCCCTCCAGGTCCCCTTTGGCCCGAAGAATTAGGCCGATGTTGTTGACGGTTGGCACAACACCGCCGTCGTCCGCTCCATAGATGCTCTCTTCGATCTTGAGGGCCCGCTGGGCATAAGCCAGGGCGCCGACCAAGTCACCTTTGTCTTGTAGAGTCAAACCCAATAGGTTGTCCAGGCGAGCCTCGTGCTTGTAGTCATTCTTGCCGGCAACACACGCCAAGCCCTGCTGCAAGCTGCTCTCGGCGTGAGACAAGTCTGGCAGTCCCGAGTACGCGCGGCCGAGAGCCAGATAGAAGTCCGGGAGCGGAACCACATCGAGCGCCTGTTTGAGATAGGGAATGGCTTCCTGGAAACGATACTGCTCTAGCAGTCGATAGCCTTGGTCGTAAGCATGCACGGCGTCGTCGGCTTTCCCCAAAAGCTCCTTCCGAACCTCGCCAATTTCCTCCTTGACGTCGGCAGGCGTGGGCATAGGCACCTGGGCATTCCTCTCTTCGAGCGCGTTCAACTTGGCCAGGATAAGGTCTTCCTTCTGCAGGATCTGTCCCTGACCGGTTGCCTCCTGCTCCGAGAGAGCTTCGATTTGCTTCAGGATGATTTCTTTTCCGCTGGCTTGCGCGAATTGATACAGATCGTTCCTGTAACTATCGAGCAATGCCTCCAAACGCTTGGCGTCCGCCTTCTGTCCCTGTGAGATTAACCTGCGAATAGCTTCAAGCTCGCCAGCGTCCGCGTTGAGTCGAGGGTAAATGCGATTGAGTTCGTCGGCATACTTCTGGCCGGTCACCGCGCAATTGTTGTACCCGGCGGCAAGGCCCACCAAAAACTGATTCCACTGCTGGGTAGCGTTGGCAACTTCCTGGAGTTTCTTGGGGGCAACTTCGAGACGGGCCCCCAAAAGGCTCAAGCCGTTCAGGGTCGCTGCGAACGAAGAGGCATTGTACTGAATGGCGATCTGCTTTACGTCGATTAATACGTGGTCGCCGTCTGGACAGTGTACCGTCTTCTGCGCCCAAGCGCGTGCTGAAATAGCCAGCAGGAAAATGCAGAGGAGGACGCATTCACTCATTACGTTCTGAGAGCGTCGAGGCAAGTCCGTCTCCTACTGCGACCCGCGCTGCCTGGCAAGGTCGCCGTATTGGCTGATAAGACCGGCGAGTTTCGTGCTTCCCTCTCGGGAAATAGAAGGCTTTGAAAGCAGCTCATTGATTTCGCGCGCCAGACCGTCCATTGCGTGGAATCGAGCTTCGATTTGCGCGTATTGGGGTTGGGTGATAGCGCATGAGTTATAGCCAGCGACAACGAATTGGCGAAGTTCTCTCGCCTCTTGCAGTGCGTCCGAGACTTGCGCAAGAAGCTTCGGATCGAGCTGGGTGGAGACTTTGGCCTTGTCCGCGATGCTAGCGTCCAGCTTTACCGAATACGCCCAGTATTGCGTTGTGAAATCGCGAATATCGACCGTGGGGTGGGGACCATCGGGACAAGACACTATCTTCGGGTGGCGCAAATATAGGTCGCGGGCGACAAAAATCATGATTACGACCGCGACTGCAGCGATTGCGACTATCGCAACGCTTTTGGAGTTCTTGGTCACGCTCGGCTTCCTCGGGTCACGCGAGCACAGCGTAGATCAGTTGAGTATCGCATTCCGTGGCGCTGCGTGCAATTAGTGTTGGCCCGTGAGGCCAGTCCTGGCATCCGGGCAGCAGTCCTCCGCCAAGCTCATGTGCCTGGGGTACCCAGTTCCATTACTGAGGAGGCAAGTGCATCTCTAATTCAGCAGTCACGAAGGTCCCGAGCTTGGCCCGTTACATCCACTTGTCCCCCAAAATGTGTTACAGCGGGCTCTGCGAGGATTGAATGCATACGGGGTGTACGGTCTCCGGTGGGTTTTGTTCCCATTGAAATATTCTGGATCGTCATTCTAGCCGGCATGTCGGCGTGAAATGGATTCTTGTCAACACGCACCGCAAGCCTCCCCTGTTCAGTTGACAATCTCCGTGGTGCAACTCTAATCCCGGCCAAACCTCGCCGCCAGACTCGACCTGTTTCGATCCGCTACTAGCTGGAACGTTGGGGGCCTGGCTCAAGATTCGGCCTGAAGTCGCCTTCCCGGACAGTAGCTTCTGGCTGGGCTGTCAATCTCAGCGCGGTAATAGGCCGGAGATAGATCGCTCAAATCCTGCACCGCCGGGCACGATGCTTTCCATTCTGTCGCGGGCGATTTCGCTGCCTTGTGTTATTCCCATTTTCCCTAGCTCAGCTCGTTTGGGCTCTCAATCGGGTAGTTTCCTAATTTGGACGTAGCGCCGCCCTTTAGGGCGGCACATGCCGGGCTCAAGCCCGGCGCTACACTCGAAATTACGACGTTACCCTCAATGGCTCTTCCTTGGCAAAAAGGCTTTGCAAACGCTCGGGATTGTGCGATAAATCTTGCGCCGCCGGAAAGAGTCTCTTCCCGGTGGCGGCCGCTGGGAACGGGGTGCGATTCGAGGCCAGGCGCGCGGTTTCAATCCACTCCCTTCACTCGCGTTAAGGACACCTGAACGTTCAGGCGTTGGTGCACGGTTCTGGCGCTCGCCGCAGATCCTCCCACCATCCAATAGCTTTAGCAGGGGCAGGTATTTTCTTGTCTTTGTCCGATCACTCCCGCCATCGCTCACTCCGTCACCGGATGGGTTATAGAGCCCGCAGCGTCACAGTGGCATGGCTTTCCCTCGGATTCAGTTTCCTGATGTCCTCCAGCGTTCAGGCGGCGACCCCGCCGCTCAAGCGGTTTGAGTATTCGCTTCCCCGCATGGGCACGATGTTCCGCATCGAGATGTATGCTGCCGCGAGCGCCGACGCGTCAAAAGCCGCGGAGGCGGCCTTCGCTCGCGCTGAGGAACTCGAGCAGATCATGAGCGACTACCGCGCCGACAGCGAACTGATGCGATTGTGCCGCGCCGGTGCGGCAGCGCCGTTTCCCGTGAGCAACGACCTCTACGACGTGCTGGCAAAATCCCAGTGGACCTCGGAACTTTCGCGCGGCGTGTTCGACGTCAGCATCGGTCCGTTGGTTGACCTATGGCGCGGGGCTCGCAAGGCCGGACGCCTGCCTGATTCCGCGGAAATCGCCAAGGCCAAGGCTCTGGTGGATTACCGCAGCATTGAGTTGGATCCGGCGCGTCACACCGTGTACTTGAGGCGCCCCGGCATGTTGCTGGACCTTGGCGCTATCGGCAAGGGTTACGCTGCGGACCAAATGTTGGCCGTCTTGGAATCACAGGGCATCAAACATGCCATGGTGGTGGCAGGCGGCGAGGTTGTAGTGGGCGAACCTCCGCCGGGGACTTCCACCTGGAAGGTCGGCATCGACACGGCCGACGCGGATGCCGGCACTCCACCTTGCACACTACTGCTACACGCTGCCGCGGTTTCTACTTCCGGCGACGAGCACCAGTTTATGGAACTGAACGGCCATCGTTATTCGCACGTCATTAATCCTGAGACAGGGTGGGCAATTGAAGGCGAAAGCAGCACCACCGTCATCGCCAGGGACTCGACCACCGCCGACGCGCTCGCCACGGCTTTTTCCCTGATGCCCGTGGCGGATGGAATTCGGGTTGCTGAATCCCTTCCCGGCGTTTCGGCCTTGTGGGTTCGCCGAGTGGGGAGCGAGTGGAAGCGTTACACCTCGCGTGGTTTTCCCACCTCGTGCGGCAAATTGCGAGAAGGGGGCAAATAGCACAGGAGCATGTTCTTGTTCTTTCCAAATGGTCTAAAAGGTACCTCAAGGGTTCGAAACCTATCCCTAATCGGGGTGGGCATCGCGATCGGCATAGCGGTCATATTGTCTGGAAAGGCGGGCGTGGATGCCACTTCGTCCGATAAGTTTTGCGACCAGGCTTGCCACGCTCACCCGGACGCCACGCAAACCTGGATTCGCTCGCCGCATTACACCACCAAGAGCGGTGTGGTAACCCATTGCATCGATTGCCACCTTCCAGGCGGGGGGATGGAGTACTACACCGAAAAAGCTCGTCTTGGCGGCCAGGATATCTACGGCAAATTGTTCCTGAATCTCGCCAAAGTCAATTGGCAATCCATGCAGACGTTGACCCAGGCGCGCACATTCACTTACGACAGCGCCTGCATTCGCTGCCACGCCAACCTTTTCAGCGTGGGATTGTCCAAGAAGGGCGTGGACGGCCACCTGCACTACCAGCGCTCAAAGGACAAGATGCGCTGCATCAACTGCCACCTGCACACCGGTCACTTCCGCGGCAAAGAAGCCGAGGAAGTCGTGGATGAGGCGGCGGCGCAGGAGCAGGAACTCGAAAAGGCGTTCCCCGCAAGTGCCGAGGGATTCAAGAGTTACACGGAGGTGATCCCCGGCTCGGCGGTGAAAATCCGAATGGTGGCGGTTCCCGGAGGCTCGTTCCAAATGGGCAGCCCGGAGTCGGAACCCTACCGCCGCCCCGACGAAGGGCCCGTCCACCAAGTGAAAATCAGCCCCTTCTGGATGGAAAGGGCGGAAGTGACGTGGCGCGAGTACGAGGTTTACCTGCTCCAGCGCGGGAACACGGGGCGCAACCGGGACAATCCTGGCAAGGCCGACGCCGTGACCGGGCCGACTCCTCCCTATGGATCGCCTGACCAGGGCTGGGGAAGAGGCTCGCGGCCCGCCATCACCATGACCTACTACGCCGCCACGAAATATTGCGAGTGGCTCTCGCAAATTACGGGCAAAAAGTACCGGCTCCCCACCGAGGCGGAGTGGGAATACGCTGCCCGCGCGGGCGCCACTTCCCCCTATTTCTTCGCTGGAGACCCTTCATCGTTTACGAACCGCCGATGGCTCAATCATTTGTTCGGAGTGAAAACCGCGCCGCTAATCGACTACGCGTGGTATCAGGGTGACAGCGCGGATGAGACCCACCCCACCGGCATTACCAAACCCAATGCCTGGGGCGTGGTAGATATGTTGGGCAACGTTCGGGAATTCTGTCTGGATTGGTACGCAGCGGATGCCTACGGCTCCGTATCCAACGTAGTCTCCGACCCGCACGGTCCCGATTCCGGAAAAGAGCACGTGGTGCGAGGAGGGTCGTATCGCTCCGACGCCGCCGACTTGCGTTGCGCGGCGCGGGACCACACGCGCGAGGAAGATTGGCTGCTCACCGACCCGCAATCGCCCAAGAGCATTTGGTGGTATTCGGACGTCACCGATGTAGGCTTCCGCGTGGTCCGCGAAATGGACGACAGCAGCATCAGGACCGCCGAAGCTCCCAAGACGGAGGGCGCAGAGGAACGTTGATTCGTGCTGAGGCGTCAGCGGCAGGTGACCTGGACGATGCGAGGTGAAGGGGCGCGGCGAGAATGACGAGCCCGTTGGGATGCGCCGGGGGAAGATGAGCCCCAAAGGGGCGCTCCAATCTAGCCCAGGGCAACGCCCTGGGGAAAGCGCGGAGGTAAACGTTTTCCGCGCCCTGAAGGGGCGCGCCAATCCCACGCGGGCGGCGATTGATGCGGGGGGGATTGAAGCCGGATGGTGGCCCGCCCCTTCAGGGCTTAGGCGTTGAAAGGGATGATGTCGGTTGACCCAGGCCGTTGGCCTGGGCCTGGAGTTTCTACATTTTTGCGACGGCAACGTTGAATGGAGAAACAATGGGAAACGCGAATTTCCTTCCCTCGCCCTTTTGGGGGAGAGGGTGGACCGCATCCGGCGTTCTTATCAGCCGGGGCGGGACGGGTGAGGGGGTCGAATCCGTAAATCCTCCACATCCGTATCGTAGGACGCGCTCTCTCGCACGCACGGTTCGGCAGGTTGATAAAGCCCGCGAGTGGTGGCCACGATCGGAAAGGTACTATCCGTGGCTACCAAGCTTGCCGACGGAAACGGAACGAGCCCCGTGGGACTTCGCCAGTTGAGGGTAAATGCATTGCGGTTTTGCCGCCAACATGCCGCGGGATCGTATGTAGAAGCCATGGTGTGGCCCCTCCCAGGGGTGATGGGTCAAGCACGTTTGTATGGGGACCCCCTCACCCGGCCCGCCCCCGCTGGTGAAAGCGCGGGTTGCGGACCACCCTCTCCCCCAAAGGCGAGGGATGAGATTCTTGTTGGAGCGTTTCGAAATGTAGAAACTCCAGCGCCGGGCTTGAGCCCGACAGGTGCCGCTCTAAAGGGCGGCTCTACAAGTAGACGCATTTTCCCTACGCAACACCAGATTAGGTGACGGGAGGACATCCATGAATCGGCGAAAGTTTTCCAAAACAATTGCTGGGGCCACGCTGGGCACAGCCGCGCTGGTGCTTGATCCGCTTGCTTCGGCACGCGCGGCGGCAGAGGCAATCACTGCGGATGTGCCGTTCAAAACTTCCGTCATGCTTTGGACGATCCTGACCGACCGCCCCTTCGAGGAAAGATTGGAAAAGGTTGCCGAGGCCGGGTACCACGCCGTGGAGTTAGTGGGTGAGTACTCGAAATGGTCGGAAGACGATTTTCGCCAGTACAACAAAAAACGCGCCGAGTTAGGCATCATCTTTGACACCACTGCCGGCTTGCGCCATGGCGTGGGGGACCCGAGCGTCCGCGCCGCTTTTCTTGAGGATGTTCGCAAGGAATTGACGATTATGGAGAGGATTGAATGCCCCTCGTTGATCATCATGTCGGGCAACGTGGTGCCCGGCCTCGCGCCGCAAGCCCAGCATGATAGTTGCGTGGAAGGTCTGAAGCGGGCGGCGCAATTGGTGGAAGGGAAGGGCATTACTCTGCTACTGGAGAACATCGACCTCGAAGAAAATCCCCATTACTACGCGTGGTCGGTGCCGGAGGCGTTCAAGATCGTCGAAGAGGTGAATCATCCCCAGGTCAAATTTCTCTATGATTTCTACCATGCGCAAATCTCCGGCGGAAACCTGATTACCAATCTTCAAAAACATGCCGGCAAGGTGGGCCTGTTCCACATTGCCGACGTTCCCGGCCGTCACGAGCCCGGCACCGGGGAAATCGACTACATCAACATTTATAAGAAGATCGCCGAGTTGAAGTACCACGGCTACGTGGCCATGGAATTCCTCCCGAGTGGCGACGCCGTGAAAGCCCTGGCCCGTGCGCGCCACGAAGCCCTGCACGCCGCGTCGGCATAGCCGCCACAGCGCGGCGTAGCCGCAACCAAAGCTGTGCCATGGCCGTCCCGGCCATGCTCGAGCACGGCCGGGACGCCCGTGGCACGAAGTCTTCGCGCGTCACGAAGAATTTCGGGATTCGTAGTACAGTCGGAGTGTTTTACGGGCCCGGCAGGTTCTCATCGAGCAGCCGGCAGTGGTGGCTGTTCGATGGGTCGCGCGTCTTACGCCAGCTTGGCAATGCGCGAGGAAACGTCGCGCTGGAACCGATCGATGAATCCCAAAATGTATTCGGCGGGATCCAGTTTCTCGTCTTCGAGGAGGGCTGTGAGGTCGATCCCGAAGATGACAGCGCTGGTTTGATCCACGGCGTGCGATGCCAGGAATGTGGCATTGGCGCGGCGGCGGCCCCACGTGGCCAAATCGTAGCGCTTGCCGCCACAAATCTGCGAATCGAAGACGCCGACCAGCGACATGGCCAGATTTTCACGCGCCTGCACATCGAAGACGACCTTATCCGAGTCGCAAAGCCAGTCGAGCGACCGCCAGCATTCGCAGCCGTAGAGTCTCTCCGGACGCGCGTCCCTGGGCAGCTCGCGTAACGCCCGGAGAGTGCGTAGCGCCACGGAAACGTGCGTGTCGTGTTTGTCGGCGAGGTTGTGCGTGTAAATCACTTGCGGACGCGCGGCCTCCACAACCTTCTTCAGGTCCTCGGCCACGGACAGGTTCTTGCTGTCCTTCACTTCGCCGCTGGTGTAATCCAGAAAAACCTGAGCGGCATATTCACCCACCACGGCCGCCTTCTTCAGCTCCACTCGCCGTACCTTCTGCATTTCTTCATCGCTGTAGCTCGCGTAAACACCATCGCGCGCGCTACCGGCGCCGTTGGTTACGGTGACGCCGGTAAAGTGCCGGTCGTCGCGCCCAAAGCACTCCAGGATGGCCTGAAACGCCATGATCTCGTTGTCGTCGGGATGCGCACCGATGGTCATGTGGGTCGTGCGCGCAAAGGCCGCCGTGACATCCGAGCCGTCCGGCACATAGATTTCAGAAGTCGGCTTGTAGAACTTCATATTCTAGATTTTTCGCTTCCCATCATTCAGGGGTAAGCTTGCCGCCGCCACCGCCTGACCCACGCGGCGCGTGGATTCATCGGGCAGGTGCAGAGCGATCTTGGACGCGAGCTGCGGGAATTCCTTTTGTAGCACTTCCTGGGCGCGCGCCAGGATGATATTGCCGCCCTCGCCGGAGGTCACGCGTCCCAGAATCAACACGTGCCGCAATTCGTAGAAGTCCGCGTAATGTGCCACCCCATAACCCACATAGCAACCGATGGTGTCAAAGATCAGCCGCGCGCGTTCGTCGCCCCGGCTCAGGAGTTCCTGAACTGACTTGAGTTTTTCGGCGAGACCCAGCTTGGCGTCGAGTGTGATGCCTGCCACCGCCGCCAGCCGGAACACCGCTTGCTGCGAAAAGTAATTCGCCCCCACTCCATGATCGCCCGACCACTCGTCCACGGGAGCCTGCGGATCAAAATCAACCGGGCAGAAGGCCAGTTCATTCAGCCAGGTGGTAAGCGCGCCCGTGGGTGTCACGTAGCCGCCTGCCTCACTGGAGCCCAATGCCATGCCCAGTACCGCCGCATCATCCAATGACAGGGCGCCCGCCAGCGCCGTAACTTCCCCGTCGTTCACAACGGCAAACGGAATTCCGCCCCAGGCCGCTTGTAAATCCACAAAGAGGTTGCGAATCTTAGTGTCAAACAGCGGCTTGGGGACTCCGCGGTATAGCGACCCGACCCGTGGCCGGCTGTTGATGTAGACGCCCGCCGCGCTGCCGCCCACGGCATCGACACGTGGCAGGTGCCGTGCGGCGGTTTTCAGTGCGGTGTTGATCTGGTCGAAATGATAGCGAGGGTCGGTGGCATTGCGTGGGTCCCAAACCACCTCCTCCGTGTAAACGGCTTCTCCGTCCTTGACTGCGGCAACTTTTCGATCGCTCGCCCCCAAGTCAAAGCCGATCCGGCAGCCTTCCAGGTGCCCACCCAGGCGCACGGAGCCCTCGTTGGGCGCGGGGACTTTGTCGGCTTCCGTAATTTCCACCGTGAACGGATGCTCGTAGACGTTCGCCATGAAGTCCACGTCAAACGTCCGCGGCCCTCCCCGCGAGTAGATGCGCCGGATATGCTCGCCCACGCTCGGCGGCCCTCCCACAATGACGCGCCATCCACCCCGCTGCCAAAGCAGCATCTTCACCAGGCGCTCGGCGAAGGGCAAGTTTAGAGCCGCGGACTCCGAGCCCTCATCCAAACATTGTGTGCGGTAAACAGAAATTGATTGGTCCCCGCGCTCGAGCCCGATAACCAGCGGAACTCCCTGCCCTGAGTTATTTATAAAATCACAAAAATTATGATTGAAGTTGACCGCTGGCGTGAATGAGCGGTGTAAGGGTGGAACGAATTGAGGCTTTGACAGCCCCCGCAATGCGTCGATATCCAACTCTTCCTCCGGGAATCCTTAAAATCTGGCCGATAGGCAGAACTCCGTCCAACGATGATAAGTTTTTCATAGCCCAGGGTCAAGGGAGCATAAAGTCAGGTATTGTCCTGATCCGAACGTAGCGCCGCCATCTTTGCGGCTCCGGTGCCGGCTGGAAGCCGGCGCTACACCCGAAATTAGGACAGCACCTAAAGTCACGTTGCGGGTGGCGGGTGAAATTGGATAACGATGCTCTTCCGCGCTAGTGTCCTGAGTCAGAAGTCCGTTGCAGAAATCGCTATATCTGTGGTTGACGAAATAGCCCCAGTGGGGCACAATGGAGATGATGCAGGAAGTCGTTGAGACACGCCACTTCGCCGCGCGCGCCGAGAAATTCTTGTCCGAGAGCGAGCGGAACGCGCTGATCGATTTCTTGGCATCTGATCCGTTGCGGGGGGATGTCCTGGTCGGCACCGGCGGCATTCGCAAGGTTCGATTCGCCAGGGGTGGCAGAGGCAAAAGCGGTGGTGTGCGAGTGATCTATTACTTTTACAATGCCGAAGAGCCGATCTACTTGCTTGAGGTCTTCGGCAAGAACGAAAAGGCCAACCTCGCGCCAGCGGAACGAAACGCGCTGGCCAAAGTTGTGGCGGAGATCAAGCAGCAGCTTCAGAGGAGAAAAAAAGATGAGCAAGCAAGCTTTCGAGGGAATCCTGCAGGGTCTGGAGGAAGCCCTCGCCCACACCCGGGGCGATAGGTCTGCCGCGGCGCGCGTCGTGCGCGTTGCCGTGAAACCGACCGACATCAAGACCGCGCGCAAGAGAGTTGGACTGAGCCGCGATGCTTTTGCTCGCACCTTTGGCCTGAGCCCGGCAACGCTGCGGAAATGGGAAAACGGTGAGCGCGAGCCCACCGGCGCCGCTCGCATCCTCTTAACCATCATCAGCCGCGAACCCGAAGCCGCCCTCCGCGCCATCCGTTAGTCGAGTGATCGCAACGGTGCGGCCATCTGCGCCATCCCGCCCGCTGCACCCGTGCATCTCCCACTATCATAGAAGGGCGTTATACGACCAAGTGGATTGTTCCACGACGTGTAGCGCGGACCTGTTTTGTAGCGGGTGTTCACCATGGAGTCGGAGTGACATTTTACGTGCAAGTTGCTGCATGCTAACGAGGTTTGCGGCGCTCGGGCAGTTTTTTGCGCGTGACTACAGCAATCTTCCGGTGCGGTAGT
>JBKQVI010000514.1:0-8792 GCA_052139985.1 Terriglobia bacterium | reverse complement strand
GCGGAGCATCTCCGTTTGGCGGTCGAGAGGCAGGTTCCAAAATCCGCCGGGGGCTCCTAAGCCGGCATTGTTCACCAGCAGGGCGATGGCACTACCACGCTCTTTGAGGGTCGCGGCCAAGCGCGTGGCCGCTCCCTCCTGGCTGAGGTCCTGCTCGATGATTTCAATCTGTAGGGAATGTTTCGCCAAGATCTCGCGCGCCAGGGTTTCAAGCCTGTCTTTTGAGCGCGCCGCCAGAACTAGATTCCTGCCTCGCGCGGCCAAGGCTCGCGCGAAACAAGCGCCAATGCCGCTGGAGGCGCCGGTAATCAGGGCAAAGCTTTCTCTTGTCGTGGCCATCGTTGCTCGCTCCCGGTGCGGATCGGGCATGGCTAAACCTCCGCGCAAGTCTTACCTGAGTTCAATTGTGGCTCCGCTGCCTTCGCGATTCTCACCCACTCTTGTACGCGGGGTTCACATGGCGCAGGCCCGTGGCCATCAGATGTTCGGCCTCGGCCCGAGATTTGATTCCCCCTCGCGCTCCCAGCGCTGTGCAGTTCAGCGCGGCCATGGCGTTCGAGAAGTCCAACGCGCGCGTAATATCCCAGCCCGCGAGCAAGGCGTAGGCGAAGGCGCCGTGGAAGACGTCTCCCGCGCCCGTGGTGTCCACTGTTTCGACCACGAATCCCGGCGAGTAAACGAAATGCCCAGCTTGGTACACCAGAGCGCCGTCGCGGCCCAGGGTCATACCGGGCGTGCCAACATGGTACTCTCGCGCCATGTTTTCAAGCACCTTGAAGGGATCGGCATGGCCAGTAACGGCAGGCAGAAAATGGGTCGAGGCGATCAGATAGTCAATTTGGGGAAAGAGCTTCTCGACATTCTTATAGACGGTGTCAAGGTCGGCCACCACCGGGATGCGCGCGCGGTGTGCCCAACCCGCCGCCACCAGCGCGGCTTCCACGTCGCAGCCATCCAGATGCAGCAGGCGTGCAGAAGTGATAGCAGCGAGTTTCAGCTCCTTGGGCTGAACTGCCAGCCGGGCGTCGCGATCCCAGAAAATGGTGCGCTCGCCTGTAGCTTGGTCAACGATGATGGTGCCGTATTGGTTGGGGACGCCGCGAATGACCTTGGTGTACGCCAGATCCAGACCTTCGCGGCGCAGACTGGCAAGTTGCAATCGGCCACCGGTGTCATCGCCAACTTTGCCGATATAACGCACTTTCAATCCCAAACGGCAGCAAGTTACGAGAGCCGTCGCCGTCTGCCCCCCCGCCTGCATCGACGAAGCCACCACGCGCTCCTTGCCGCCCAAGGCAGGGAACTTGGGGACCGACAACACCGTGTCCGTAGCGTTCAAACCGAGGCCAACCACATCCACTTTGGCACGTGCCAATCTCACCTCCAGAATGCTCCGAGCCAGATACTCTACCACTGTTTGGGAAAATGGTTCATCGCGCCATGGGTTCAGTGGCTCCTCATATTCCCGTGGACGCAGCGTGAAGGGCTGCCTTACACTTGGTGCGGTTTAAGCATCCCGCCCAAGAAGCGAGTGCCGCAAGTGGGGGGATGCGGAGGTTTGACTCAGAGTATTTAGAATTCAGATCCGTCTTACGAGGAGAGTATCCATGCCTGTTGAGAACGCTGGGTCGCCGGAAGCTCTGGAGAACCCGCTCAAAAGAATGCTCCGTGAGGGAAAGCCAGTGATCGGCACGACCATTACCGTGGCGAGCGCGGAGACCGCTGCCCAAGCGGCCACGCTGGGATTTGATTTTTTGTGGATCGAAATGGAGCACAGTCCGATTACGCTTGAGACGTTGCGGACTATGGTTCTGGCCACGCGCGGTCTGAAGGCTGTGCCCATCGCGCGCGTTCCCGTCAATGAACTTTGGACCGCGAAACGCGTGCTGGATGCGGGCGCGCTGGGAGTCATCTTTCCGTTTTGCAGCACGCCGGAGTTAGCGCAGCAGGCTGTGGCAGCTTGCAAATATCCACCGCATGGACGGCGGGGTTCGGGTCCAGGCTTAGCGTCGTTTCGCTGGCCGGCGCCGGAGGGCTACCACACCTTCGCCGATAACAACGTTATGGTCGTGGTCATCATTGAAGAAGAACGTGCAGTAGAGCAGGTTGAGGCGATTGCCGCCACGCCGGGTGTTGATGTCATTTTTGTCGGCACCAGCGACCTTTCTTTCTCAATGGGGCTGCGTGGGCAATCGGGTCACCCGCGGGTACAGGACGCGCTGAAGCGGGTTGTCGCCGCGGGCAAGGCCAACAACAAATTCCTGGGATTGCCAGTCAAAGATTCCGACCAGATCAAGAAGTACGCGGATCAAGGATTCCAGTGGTTCCAGACGGCAACGGAGCTTGGTTTGATGGCGCGCGGAGCCCGAGAACTGCTCGAACCACTGGGCCGGGCGGCAGAACCGCTGCAAAAAGGGCTCCTCTATTGAGAGGTTCATCCGGCCGTCTGGTCATCGGAAGATCCGATCGCGTGCTGGAATCAGCCGAGGAACCCCCGGAATCTTGCGGGTGAAACCGTGTAGCCAGGAAAGATGCCGGCGGTATCCTTCGCCCCAAGGTGGCGCACGGCGACTTCGGCAAAGACATCGCGGAAATCGGTGGTCAAGGCCAAGTCTCGCCCTTCGTGGAGTTGATGGTCTTGAATGCCCGGCCAATCGCCGTAAACTTTTCCACCTTTCACCTGCCCACCTAGAACAAACATGGCATGCGCGTGGCCGTGGTCCGTGCCGCGGTTGCCGTTCTCGCGGGCGGTTCGGCCGAACTCCGACATAGTGAGCACCGTGACGTCGGCCATGCAATCTCCCATATCCTGGTGGAAGGCGGCAAGGGAATCGCCGAAGTCTTTCAGGCGCGTTGCCAGTTGGCCGTTCGCGCCGCCTTCGTTCACATGGTTATCCCATCCGCCCACTTCTGTGAAGGCGACCTGCAACCCGGCGCCAGATTTGATGAGTTGCGCGATTTGTCGCAAGCTGCGGCCCAGAGGCCCACGCGGATACTCCGCTCCATTTGCCGGCCGGTAATCTTCGATCTGCATGCGTTGCAGCGTAGAAATGGCTTCAAAAGTCTCGTGGGCAGTACTGGAAAGGAGCCGGTCCGAGGCTGCTGCATACATCTCCTTGAAGGCGCTCTCAACCAGTTGCACGCTGCGCGCCTGCGGGCCGGCCTTGCCTGCCAGATGGAAGCCCTGCAAGTCCTGAGTGCAGAGGCAGGGGGCGGCGCCCGCCATCGTCCTCGGCGTGGAGGCGGCAAAGGCCACCGCTCGGAAGGGCGTGGCATCGATCTGTGGAACTCTTTGCAGGAAACGGTTCAGCCAGCCGTCGGGAGTCGACTTCACACCGGGCGTCGCGCTCTCCATGTAGTCCTGCGCGTCGAAGTGCGAGCGTGTGGCGTCCGGCGAGCCTGCTGCGTGAATGATGGCCAGATGACGGGTGTCGAATAGTGGCTTTAGTGATGCGAGGCTGGGGTGCAGTCCGAAGAAACCGTCAAGATCGAGGGCGCTGGCCCCGCCATCGCTGCCCTGAGAAGGTTTCGGGATGGCGATCGAGGGACGCATGGCGTAATAATTCTTCTCGCCGAAAGGAATCACGATGTTCAGCCCGTCGGCCGCGCCGCGCTGGAAGATCGCAACCAGAATTTTCTTGTGTGCGGGCTGGTCCGCCGCGAAGGCCGCCCTCCGCAGAAAGCTGGGAACACAGCCCGCACCGAAAAGGCTCAGACCCGTAGTTTTCAAAAAGTAGCGCCGGGATATGCTCATTTTTGCCTCGCTTGCAGGAGCTAGGTGTCAGGTGCCAGGTCCCAGGTGTCAGGGAAACCCAACACGTAATACGTTGCCACGGTGTTAATATCCGAGCATCCCATCCCCAAGCATTCGGAGCCTCACCGCTGACGCCTGGCACCTAAAACCTACCGCCTTTGGAACTCCGGCGATCCGAGGAGCAGCGCGGCCATCAGTTTAGTCTTCGGCAAGGCGCTTGCATTTGCTCCACCCATGCTGTCCGAATCATTCAAACTCTTCATGACCGCCATCTGGGTCTCGCGGGAAACACAGCCGCCTAGGGTTCGTTGCACCAGGCAATCCCAAACGGCCTGAGCGTCATCGGACGGGGTAAGAGCTTGAAGGCTGAGTTGCGTGCCACGAATCCGGTTGGCCGCCAGCGCCATGGAAAAGTTCATTCGAGCCAGCAAGGTGCCGGGGTTAATCCAATTGTTGGCACGGTCGGGGAACCCCGTCGGCGCTTGATAGAGGAAAAGGGGTTGGCCCATCCGCATGATCAGCCCCATCAGCGGCGCGCCGCCGTCGGTTTCGACATCCAATGTTCGGAACGCGCTGGCCACTAGCTCGAAAGGAGATTTCACCTTCGCACGGAATGCCTCCGCCGAGTTGAATTCCGGTGAAGTCAGAATGGTCTTCAAGACCGAGCTAACTTCGCCATGGGATTCCGCGAAGGTCCGGGCGGCGCGGTCCACAATGGAAGCGGGAGGATCATCAGAGACGAAGTGGCGGCAAAGTTTGAGCGAAATGAAATGCGCGGTGGACGGGTGGGCAGCTAGGATTTGTAGGACTTCCATGCCATCTTCAACCCCGCCACGGTCGCGAATCTTGCGGCCCAGCACCACTTTTTCGCCATCGTCGTGAAACCGCGGCCGGAAAATGAATCCACCGCCTTGACGCGGATGATCGATAGTCCAGCCCGTAAAGCAGCGTGCAACCTCCCGCACGTCCTGCTGAGTATAGCCGCCGTCGACGCCCAGCGTGTGAAGTTCCATGAGCTCGCGCCCATAGTTTTCATTTAGTCCGCGCCTGCCTTGGATAGAGACACCGTCGACTGCCGCGCCAGGGGCTACGCTCAGCCAATTATCCAGATAGAAGAGCATGGCCGGGCTTTGCGCTGTCGCGGCGAGCAATTGGGAAAAACTCCCCAAGGCATGAGGCCGAATCGCATCGTGCTCGAAGGAAGTGAGGAGCCACTTGTCGACGCCCTTGGCGGCGTAGACATTGAAGTGGTTCATCCAGAAATGAACCATGACTTCCTGAAGTTGCCGTTGGCTATAAGCGGCGCGCCAGAACTGTTCACGGCCAAGCTCCATAATGATCCGGCGAGGCCCGTCTGATTCCATCACCGGACGCATGTCAGCCGGGGCTTGCCCGACGCTTCCATCCGGATTAGCAGCGATCGCCGCGTGCCCATCCGGGGGCTCCTGCCTCGCAGCCAAACTCGTTCGCGCCTTCGGGGCCGGGAAGTCCTCCATTAGTTCTTCCGGACTCATCGCCAGTGTGATGAGAGAGGAGACCCTCTCTTCTACCGTGGAGTCATCGATTCGTTCGGGGTGGAGTTGTTCCTCCAAAACGGCTGCAAGGCCAGCCTTTCTTGCCCTCGCTACATCTTGAGGGCGTGGGCCAAACGTCGTCCGGTTTAGAAAATGCCAAATGCCGAAACCGGCAGGTAGCGGCACATCAGCATTTTCCTTCATAGATGATCTCCTCGTAAGCTGAACAAGCAAGGTGGGAGGGACAAACGACTTCACCCCCTCCGCCCGTGTGAACTGCTTCGCTGGTTATCCTCGCTGGGCGCCCACAAAGGATTTTAACCCTTCATCAAGGGAATAGTTGCGACCTGAAACTGGGGTTGCCACCGAGGGTGCGTAGCCCAGTGCTAAACTTGCGTATAGGTTACATGCGCGCGATTTTAATGGCGTCTCGGCAGTGTGATTTGCAATCTTTTCCAGGCAACCCTTTTGGAAGACCGGGCCTCCCAACCGAAGTGGCCTTTTGTCTACGGCCAATATTGGGTGTTCTTTTGCGGTTGTCTTTGCGCTCCACCGGCGATTGGTGCAAAATAGGTCCAGGGGGAGTTTTCTGTCGAATGCCAGCAGGGGTGGGCGACTTGCTTAGAAGTGCTCGACATGCAGGTAAGTTTGCCTCGGTGGTGGGCAAAACTCTCTTCGTTGCGGTCGCACTTCTGATCGTGACGGTAGGAGTTCTGGCCACCGGATCGCGACTATGGACGGTACGGACAAACACAACGTCCTGGCACATATCGAAGAGCAGCCGCATGGCAGTTTGTGGCGGCGGTGAATTGACGCGGGCGCGAACGAATGAATCCGAGCCCGCTGCTCCTGTGCCAGCGACTAAAGTCATTTCTCATTTCTACCCAATCTCCCCAATTGAGTTTCCTCTTTCGAAACTTGCCGCCGTTCCCCAAACGCACGGCTTAAGAGCGCCTCCCCGCGCCTAGTCCCTTTTCATTTCTGGCGTCGGCTTCACGCTGGTGAGGATGACCGGGCAGCCGGTCTCTTCCGAGCTAATGGTGAAGTCCCGCGAAGGGCGTTTGGTTTTACCGCCCAGCAACGGTCAATGCGATGTGGAGAAGGTGCCGCAGGCTTCCCCAACTTCAGTTTTGCTTGGGCGGTTCGTACCTGGAAGGTCCACGGCCTTTAGGACGTCGCAACTTGATGTTTCCAAGGGATGGAGGGTAGTTTTGTGAGCGCAATTCTAGGGGCGCCGGTGATGACGGTGGACGAGCAAACCGGAGACGGGTTTTCTTCTGGCTCGCGAAATCCTGATAAGGCCCTGAGCTTTTTCGCGACAGCCGTCGGGGGGACGGAGGGCTGCTTCCGAGGGGAGTCCTTGGGAAACCCGAGGGCAATCCCCAGTCGGCCGAAGAGTTCCTTTCCTTTTTCTCCCGATCCCGGCCCCGGCGACGAGTCCCCAAAGGTGGATGCCACCTCGTCGGCGCAATCCTCGCCGCCGGCTCGACCGCTGGTTCCAGAGTCGCCCGGAGAGGCTTTGTTGGGGGAATTTGATGCCCTGTATCACACGTATCGGCGGCGAGTGTATCGGCAATGCTTTCGCATGTTGGCGAACGCAGAAGACGCAGAGGATCTAACCCAAGAGGTCTTTCTTCAAGTGTTCCGAAAGGCCCATACATTTCGCGGCGAGGCTAACTTTTCGACATGGCTGCATCGCCTGACCGTCAACACCGTGTTGATGCGGCTGCGACGCCATCGCCGATGGCGCGAGGATGTCACTTCCATGGACGTCGCACCGGGCTCCGACCAGGAGGTGAGTGATGTCCTCACCATGATGGGCGCCCTTCCGGCGCAATCAACCAGCACGTTGGACAGAATCGGTTTGGATTCGGCGATCGCCCAGTTGTCTTCCGGTTACAAGGAAATCTTCCTTCTTCATGACCTGGAAGGCTACCGGCATGATGAGATTGGGAGATTGCTCGGCATCACCGAGGGCACGTCGAAGTCGCAACTGCATAAAGCGCGGCTCAGGCTTCGCGAACTTATAGGATCGCCCAGCGGTCGGAGCGCTTGTAGCCACAGCGCGGCTGGGACTCGAATCAGCCGTAGGAAGCGCTCTCCGGTGCCGCACGCAATTGACTACGCAGTCGCGTAGCCCAGGTAATGTTAAGGCGGGCTCGAAAGTCCGTCAACTGACGGGCCTTCGAGCGCCGCTAACCATTATTTCAATGCTTACCCCCCCCGCCTGCTCTTGTGCCCACATCTAAGTGACAGTTAAACATTCTAGTGGTAATCTTCATCACTCTTCGGAGAGGCTGAATGCCCTTGAGTGGGTAGCTCGGACAGGGCAGTAGCAAAGATAATACGGCACCGCTGCGCGGAGGTAACTTCATGTCGAGTCTATCGGTCGGAATCATCCTGGCGATCATCGCGGGAGTCCTTAACGGAAGTTTCGCGGCTCCCACCAAGTACGCCAAGGTATGGAAATGGGAAAATATCTACTCGGTCTTCGGGTTTTTTGGGATGGTGGTTTTCCCTTGGATCGTTGTTTTCCTGACCATCCCTAATCCCGGGGAAGTTTATCACGGGGTCGCTACGAAATCGCTCCTGCTTACGATTACATTCGGTGTGGGATTTGGTCTGGCGCAAATCTTTTTCGGGCTGGGCATCGCGGCCATTGGCATGGCACTGAATTTCGCTATTGCCATCGGCATATCCACGGTGCTGGGCTCGTTGGTGCCGCTGCTGGTCCTTCATCGGGATAGGGCATTCACCCAGCAAGGTCTCATGCTCTTCCTGGGAGTCTTGTTGATTCTGATCGGAATCGTAGGCTGTTCAATGGCCGGGAGACTAAAGGACAAGCATCTGGAAGCTGCCGACCCGCGCCCGCGCGAGTCCGCGGCTGTACCGATGAGCTTTAAAGCGGGCCTCATCATTTGCGTCCTCGCGGGATTGGGCTCGCCCCTGACGAACTTTGCGCTGGCCTTCGGGGCGCCGCTACTTGCTCGCGCTGCCGCGCAGGGGGCCACCGTCACCAGCCAGGCCAATGTGATCTGGGCGCCGGTAAACACCGCTGCGTTCATTCCCTTCATCATCTATTGCATGTTTCTCTGGAAAAAGAACAACACGGGGGGCCTGTTTCGCGCCCCGGGGACGGGGTTCAACTGGGTCTTTGGAGCCATGATGGGAGCGCTTTGGTTTGGCAGCACGGTCATTTACGGCAACGTCAGCGGGCGCTTGGGAGATATGGGGCCGATTCTCGGCTGGCCTCTATTCATGTCGGCTATCATCGTTGCCTCGAATGTTTGGGGGCTGGCGACGGGCGAATGGAGAGGATCCGGGAGTAAGGCTCTGAACACCATGTTGGGAAGCATCTTCTTTCTAATCCTTGGCTTCGCTGCCCTGGCATACGCCGGTCACTGCTGTCCAAAATAATCGCTAGCCCTGTCTGTCGCCATTGCAGGGAAAGGCTTTAGGACAGGGAGAATGGCGGGTTGGGGAGGAGGTCTAGGTTTCATAAGTTCGTTCGCCTGTCCCAATCA
>JBKQVI010000513.1:0-3823 GCA_052139985.1 Terriglobia bacterium | reverse complement strand
TAGAGGCGCGGGAATGCCGGGGGCGGCGCTCGAGCTGATGAAGTACGGGATCGAGCACAATCCCGGCCAGTGGCGGCTCTACTACAACCTGGGATTAGTGCCGGGCTCAAGCCCGGCGCTACGCTCGAAACTAGGACACTACCAACGTTCGATTCCGGCAAGATTGGTGCCCCGATGGGAGTCAGGTGAGCCTTTACCGCTGCGATATCCCGTGCTAAAGTTTGAGAAGAGAAACAGGGCTGAAGGTTCGACAAATCTGACTCGGAATGCCTCGAAGACGGAGGAACGTCCATGACGCCAACCGATGAAACACGTTCGCCCCTGGGCAGCCTCGATGAATGGGAGGACTTCCTCAAGCAACGATATCCGGAGACGCCCGCAGACGCCGGCAAGGCGGCGACAGCGAGCCCGTCGGTAGGCCTCGACTCCGAAAAGAAGCCGGAGGAGTTCCGCGACCATAGTGCTGATACGCGAGCTTCGGTAAAGGAGTTTTATCGGCTCAATCACACCTACCAAACCCGAGAATTCGTTCAGGCCAAACAGCGCGAATTCGCCAACCGAGGAAGGACGCGGATGGGGATCTGGGAGGCGATGGAGTATCTCAACACCCTCGTTGATGATAGCGATCCGGACACCGACCTGCCGCAGATTGAACACCTGCTCCAGACCGCCGAGGCCTGCCGGCGCGACGGGCGGCCTCGCTGGTTCATCCTGACCGGCCTGGTGCACGATTTGGGAAAGATCCTATGCCTCTGGGGCGAGCCGCAATGGGCCGTGGTTGGTGACACGTTTCCGGTCGGCTGCGCCTACTCCCCCAAGATCGTATTCCCGGAGTACTTCGCCGCGAATCCGGATTCAACCGTGCCCGAGTATCAAACCAAACTCGGCATTTACGAGGAGCACTGCGGACTGGGCAATGTTGATCTGTCGTGGGGCCACGATGAGTATATGTACCGCGTGGCGAAGGATTACCTGCCCGTGGAAGCTCTCTACATGATTCGCTATCACTCCTTCTACCCGGCTCACAAGGAGGGCGAATACGAGTACTTGATGAACGAGCGCGACCGAAGCATGTTCAAGTGGGTACGCCTCTTCGAACCGTATGATCTGTACTCGAAGAGTGAGGTGAGGCCCAATCCCCAGGAACTTCGGCCCTATTATGAGGATCTGATCGCCGAATACTTCCCGCCCCAGATTGCGTGGTAGGCCTCGACTTCCGGCTCCTGACTTCTCACTTCCACGCCCCGCCGCGTGCGGCGCGTTTAAGATATTGGCCGCGGCCTGGCTTGGCGAGGAACTGGCCGTTGTCCACTATCACTTCCCCCCGAGAAATCACCGTGCGGGCGTTGCCGCGGATTTCAAAGCCCTCAAACATCGAGTAGTCCACACGCATGTGATGCGTTTTGGCACTGAGCGTGTGCACCGCCTCAGGGTCCCAAATGACCACGTCAGCGTCGCTGCCCGGAGCGATTTCGCCCTTGCGCGGATACATGCCAAAAATGCGCGCGGGCGTGGTGGAAGTGATTTCGACGAAGCGATTCAGCGAGATCTTTCCTGCATTCACGCCATAGTGATAAATCAGTTGCAGTCGATTCTCAATGCCGGGGCCGCCGTTGGGAATCCTCGTGAAATCATCCTTCCCCAGAATCTTCTGGTCAGCAAAGCAGAAAGGGCAGTGGTCGGTGGAAACCACTTGCAAGCGGTCGTGTTTGAGTCCGTCCCAGAGCTTGGGCTGATGCTCCTTCGAGCGGAGCGGCGGAGTTAAGACGTACTTGGCGCCTTCGAATCCCGGCCGCGCCAAGTCGTCGATGGAAAGAAGAAGGTACTGCGGGCAGGTTTCCGCAAAAGCGGGCACGCCGCGGTCGCGGGCCTCGCGCACTTCGTTCAGGGCGTCCTCGGAAGTTAGGTGCACGATATAAACCGGCACGCCGGCGATTTCCGCGAGCGCGATGGAGCGGTGCACCGCCTCGGCCTCCGCCCGCGGCGGCCGTGTGAGCGCGTGGTAGATGGGTGCGATTTTCCCCTCGGCCAGCGCGCGCGCTACCATTACGTCAATCACGCTGCCGTTTTCGGCGTGCATGCAGACCAGCGCGCCGTTCTTGGCGGTCTGTGACAGGACCTTGAAAATGGTGCTGTCGTCCACCATCAGTGTGTTGGGGTAGGCCATAAACAGCTTAAAGCTCGACACCCCTTCGCCCACCATGTCATCCATGTCGTCCAGGCCCGCGCCCGCGAGGTCGGTAACAATCATGTGCAGGCCATAGTCGATGGTGGCACGGCCTTCGGCCTTTTTCATCCAGATGTCGAGTGCATCGCGCATCCGGGTGCCGCGGGCCTGGGTGGCATAGTCCACGATGGAGGTTGTTCCACCGAACGCCGCGGCGCGCGTGCCCGTCTCGAAATCGTCGCTCGACGTAATGTTGCCAAGGGGCATGTCAAGATGGGTGTGGGCGTCGATGCCGCCGGGGATAACGTACATGCCCCTGGCGTCAATCACCCGCGCATCGGAGCCGGCAGCAAGGTCCATGCCGACCTGGCTGATGCGCTCACCCTCGATCAGCACGTCGGCCTGGCGGGTTTCTCTTGCGGTCACAACCGTGCCATGGCGAATTAGCATGGGCCCCTCTTAAATATCGGGTGATCCGGTGATCGGGTGATCGGGTGAGCTGATTGATCGAGCAATCTGTTGATCCGTGGATGCACGGGTGCACGCCCTCTGCACGGTAATGTAGCATAGATCACAACCCGGACATTTCTTCGGTTTGACACAAGCTCGGCTACTCGCACCAGCTTCCGAGTTCCGACTTATGAAATGGGCAGAGGGCCCCCGTCCGCAGGCTTCATTTTTATCTTGACAAGTCGGACATGTTTAGGCTACTATAAAGTTCGTATGCCGAGGCTAGGTTCGGTGGCTTCCAGGGTGAGTCGGTGACACGTTCTGTGCTCAGCAAAAAGGCAGACCGACAAAATGTACAAATCAGGTTGCGACTTAATGTCTCGGTGTTGAAAAACTCTACGAAGCTGAGAACATTCTGAAAATAAACCCATTTACAATAAACCATATAAACGCCAAAAATGGGTGCAAAGTGTCCGATTGCAAGTACGTCAAATTGTCGCTCTCTTGGGTCTTCCCATCTGCAGCCGTGGGTCACCCGTCGTAAGCCGTCACGCCTTCTCGCGCTCTCCAACCCTCCTAAAATTGTTCTACCAACGATAGGAAGAATTTATATCAACCGCTATTGACATATACGTGATGCGTGGCGCTAGTCTATAGAGCAGCCTTCAGAACACAGTAAGCGGAACCAGGCAGGCCTTTAATGACTGCCGTGGTAAGTCTTTCCGCAGACCGTTAACGGAGGCGATTACAAACCCGCATTTACAAATGCAAACTAAACGCGCGACGAGTCTTGGGGGCAGGACGGTGTGAATGCAGCTCAACTCGTATCAAACCGATGGCTTCTATGACGAAGTGTTTGACTCCGCCGGTAACGGGCGGCGGGAGGCTCGCCTGTTGCTCGAAACCATCCAATCTTTGGAGGAAGGCGAGCTCCTAAGGTGCCAGCGCGCGGCGGAAACCATCCTGCTCCAGATGGGCATTACCTTCAATGTCTACGGAGATACCGCCGGCACGGAACGGATTTTCCCCTTCGACTTGATCCCTCGCATCGTCCGCGCCGACGAATGGGATTGGATCGAGCGCGGCCTCAAGCAGCGCATCCACATATCGACAATGGCCGGGCAGTGTTTTCAGGTCTCGACAAGATTACCGGCCGCACAACAACGTTCGACGCCGCCATCGGCGAGACGGTGCAATTCGGCGCCC
>JBKQVI010000512.1:0-10839 GCA_052139985.1 Terriglobia bacterium | reverse complement strand
GGACCGCCGATTTTGCGGTCCGCGTCTTTTCGGCCGCAATCACGTCCACAGTGTTGTAGTGTAACGCCGGGTCGAGTTTTCGGTGTCCTTTTGTTCGGACCGATATTTCGTCATCGGCGTGCGCTTGCACCCGCGGCGTACCAGGAGAAGAGACGCGGACCGCAAAGGCGACGGTCCGCGCTACTTGCTCCATCACGAGGGTGAAGAGACTACCCGCTGCGCCCGCGCGAGGCGGTCATCGACGTCGTCACGCAGGCGTAGTCGCTGATCCGTTCCAAGGCTTGAGGTCGCCGGAATCAAACAAGAACAGATCTTGTTTCTCGTCGGTCCAAGAGGCCAGTTGTGAGATGTCGTGCACGCCTGAGAGATATTTCTGAAAATACTCTGCGTTGTCCGGTTCATTGAGCTGCTCCGGATATTCCAAAAAAAACTGGCGAGCTCTCAACGCCGCCTCGACGACTTGCTCTGACGATCTTGCACTGGCGATTAAGATCTTGAGGCCAGCCATTTGTCCGGCTGTGGCACTTCTCCTCTCCGAAGCCTGCCGCTCAAATTGCATTCTCGTCTGTCTGGTGGCGGCCCAGAGCGTACACAGTCCACCGATGGCCGCCCCGACCAAACCAGCTATCGCCGGTATCGCCCAGGCGGGATCAATCCAAGATTGGGAGAGTGTCACTTTACGCCTCCAAGGTTTGAAATTACGCCATCATAACTTACCTGAAGCGACACGCGGCCGGCGCAGAGCAGGGTAGCGCAGACTCTCGCATCTCAGAGAGTCTGCGGCTTTTCCCCCGGCCTTTGCGCTACCCTGCTGTGCTACAACTTGGCACAACGCTAGGGAAAGATTTCCTCCACTTCGCGTTTGCCGTGGATGACCCGCAGCACAAGTATTTCTTCGGCTGCCACAAGGCGATAGAAAACAACCTACGAGCCCACGGGAAAGCTGCGATAACCGGCCCGGATTTCATCGCGCTGCCTGCCTAGATAAGGGTTCTTGGCAAGGCGGGAAAAGAAAACGCCAAAGCGATCGAGGAGCAACTCGGCGGGTTCGATGCTTTGGCTCTCCGTAGCGACGTAAAGCCAGATATCGTCGAGGTCCGCCTCGGCTTCTGAGGAAATGTGCAGATCGGCCATGAGAGGGTGCCGGTCAACGCGGATTATTCAGGCGAGTTCTTCCGCGTCGCTTCACGCCCGCGATAAACTCCGTAATGGATTCGGGGCCAACGCGACGGCTTTCACCGCGTGCGAAAGAAGCCTCGGCCGCGTCGAGTTCAATCAGCAGCTCAGTGCGGCGTCGCTGGCGCTCCTGCCACAGGTGGAGTGCTTCGCGGGCGGCGTCTTCGGGCGTCGCAAAGCGACCGCTGGCGATCCCCTCGCGGATGAAGGCTTCTTGTTCTGGGGTAGCGACAATGCGTACTTCCATGGGTTCGATTGTGGTCCGCCTTCTTTGCCTTGTCAAGGCCCGTCCCCAAACGCCTGGCAGGTCCTCACGGCCGAGGCCGATGGCAGGCACCTCGTTGTCGAGTTCGTAGCGCGGACCGCCCCGATCTGATCGGGGTCCCCGTCTTTTCGCCCGCCATGATCTCACAAACTGTTGTAGTGTAGGGCCGTGTCAAAGTTGCGGCGTCCTTTTCCCCGATATTTCTTCATCACCGTGCGCCTGCTTCCTCGGCGTACAAAGTTGATGGAGAAGAGACGCGGACCACAAAAGCTGCGGTCCCCGCCATCTGCTCCTGTCACTCATAGTGCGTCCACATTCGCAGCACTTTGATTGTCCGGCGCTCTGGAATGACCTGGTACACGAGCCGGTGCTGAATATTGATACGTCTTGAGTAGGCGCCGGCCAAATCGCCTACTAGCTTTTCAAAGGGTGGGGGTTTTGAAAAAGGATCTTTGGTCAGCAAGTCGAGGAGCTTTTGCCCTCCCGCAGCCCCGACGCCGCAAGCCGTTTCGCGTCCTTCTGCGCTTGCCTTGTGTAAACAAGATTCCAATCGTTCACCAGCCGGGCTCTTTCTCACATTCCTCAATAGGGGTTTCCAGTCCCACCCGAATGGATTCACGCATGCCCGGCACCGATAGGAGGTAAAGGGTCTCCTGAATGGCATTCCAATCTTCCTCGGGCACCAGCACGGCATTGGCGCGCAGACTGGTAATCAAGACAGGTTGATGCGCTTCGGCCGCCTCGTCCAGAATTCGGTCAAGCTTATCCCCTGCCTCTTTGGCATCCAGAGTATTCATGCCGTAAGATTACGCTCTTTCCCAGTCCGCGGCAAGCGAGTTGCTTGCACCCAAGGGTCGCGATTGACCGAAAGAAATGAATGGAGCATCAAGTGATGATCTCAGGCGGCAAGGACCGCCCGAACTTGGCGGGCGTGCAGATATTGACGCCGTGTTGGCGACGCCGTGCTCGGTGAAGGCATGAGGCAGATAACGGCGGCCCCGCGACCCCTGTTTGAGGTTTCAAATTGAAACCTCAAAGAGCTGAATTCTTCTTTCGTAAGTTGAAACATGAAGTCTTCAGGAAAGCGGGTAGCGAGGAGGTGCGCGCTCTTCAGCGCTCCTCCGCGGCTCTTCAAACAGAAGCGTCAATGACGGTCAGAGCAAGCACACATCAAACCGCATGGACTTTGGGAAAGGCCGCAAAGGAGCGCAGAAGACGCGCACCTTTGCGCTACCCTGCTTGTCGAACGGGTAATCTACAAGGTGAACTCCTTTCAGTTCACAAGATCAGCCAGGCTCGCCCTGGCACATCCGGAGGAAGCTGAACTTCGCCACCTCCGCGCTACCCGCTTTGGAATTGCGGCTCGACCTTCTAGGCATCGCGTAACATGCCTGATAGAATTCGCCGATGCTGCTGCGACGTGCGCTGCTTGGAGTAGCCTTACCAAATGCGGAGCAAATGATCCGACTCGCGATGCTCTTGGTGGGATCCTTCGTTCCGGTTGCCGTAGGTTCGGCCCAGTCGTTGGACGGCGTCTGGCGAAGCCAAGGATACGGCGATGTGTTCCGCATCCAAGGGCAGGAGTTGCGAGAATTCGAAGTGACCTCAAAAACTTGCGTCGCCGGTTTCACCGCCAGGCGGATGGCAACTCCCGATCGGGAGGCAGCCTTCAAAATTGCCGAAGGAGGAATACTTTTCCTCAAATCAGGGGGGAGCAACGATCGCAAGCTTCTGCATTTTGATTTCTCCGATTCCGACATCCGAATCGATCGGCTGCCTGAGATGCCCACGCTCTGCGATCCGCCGACCGCCAACACACCACGCGACAACTACGAGGTTTTCACCCGGACTTTCGCCGAAAATTACATCTCGTTTGATCTAAAACAAATAAATTGGGACAAGGTCGCGGCGGACAATCAGGCGAGGGTCGCTCCGACGATGACGCCAGCCCAACTGTTCGACATCCTTCAAGAGATGATAAAGCCCTTTGGCGATATCCATACCGCCATCGACGCACCTAAGCTGAAACGCCAGTTCGAGGGGATTCGGCCGGGCACGGATCGAATTCTAAACGGCCAGACCGAGGAAGGATTTCAGAAGAGCGACATGCGCAAATTGCTGGCAGTGACCGACCGCGCTTGGCTCAAAGGCCCTGTTCGTAAATTCTGCAACGACCAGGTCCAGTACGGTCACATCGACAACATCACCGGATATCTCAGGATCGTGTCGTTCAGCAGCTACTCCAGACGTGGCGGCATTGCACAGGGTCTGATGGCATTGGAGTCGGCACTTGACGCGATTTTCTCCGATCCCGCACTCAGGGCGCTCGTGATCGACGTACGTATCAACTTCGGGGGAAGCGATCCGTATGGATTAGCCGTCGCCTCGCGTCTAGCAACCAGCGAGTACCTGGCCTTTTCGATACAGGCGCGCGCCGACCCGTTTGATCGGAACAAATGGACGGAGGGCTATCCAGTAATGGTCCGACCGAGTCCTCGACCGGGCTTCAGGGGAGCCGTTGCGGAGCTAATCGGACCCTACACGCTCAGCGCAGGAGAGACCTTCACTCAGGCGTTGATGGGCCGCACTCCGCACATCACACGGATTGGTGAAAATACCCAGGGAGTATTTTCCGATGTTTTGGACCGGCGGCTTCCGAATGGGTGGAGCTTCGGCCTGCCGAATGAGGTGTATCGAACACAAGAAGGCACTGCGTTCGATGGGCTCGGCATTCCCCCCGACATCGCGGTGCCGGTATTCGCCGCCGATGATGTTGCCGGCGGAAAGGACCCGGCGATGGCGAGGGCACTCGAACTACTCAGGGGCGGGAAGTAGATCAGGCGGCTTCGGCTGACTCGTAACCGGTCGACTGTTTTGAAAATCGCTCAGCAAGTGTCCCTTCGGTACCGCACGCCGCAATCGCGTTCACTCGCCTCGACACGTGGCCTTCGGTGCGCAAAAGCCGCAGACCGCAACTGCGGCGGTCTGCGCTACACGCTCGCAACCACCCCCCGGCGCGAATGCGCCGTCCCCCTCCTGAATCAGGAGGGAAGCCCGGCCGTCCGCCCTGGCAGCCTGTGCCGCGGAGCATCCGCCGGTTTCCCTCGGTGCCTCCGTGGTGAAGGTTGGTCTGGGGGATTAGGTAGGTCGCCCCTTTCGGGCTCGGGTTGAACGGGGGGCCGTTGACCCAGGCCGTTGGCCTGGGCTTCGTTATTTCGCCCCTCTGGGGCTCAAGGCCCACGCCGGACTTTGCCAGACTTGGCTTCGTCCGCGCTACATTTCATTTCCCATTGAAACGCAGCACCAAACCCATCGCCGCCAGGGGCCAAGCAATTCAACTTGCCGGTAAACGGCCTTGGAAGTGAATTGTTTTCGGGCCGGGGCGCCTTGCCGGGCAGGGTTGGATTGCGCCACCGGAAATGTCGAAACTCCAGACACGGGCAAGAGGCCGTGCCACGACTCGGTCGCGGCTCAGCCGTGCTGTGTTCAACGAGCGCCCAACCAATGTTTGACTTGATCGACAACTTTTGGAAGCGCGGCAGCCACCACGGGCGAAAGCGCATCTCCGTACTCAAAAGACTGTGCGGAAACGGTAATCACGACTGCCTTGGGGCGCTTCCCATACAACTGTTTGGCGCTGGCGAGCAGCCCGGAAGGCGTGCAGGTGTGAGTGAATGATGATGCAGGAGCGTGCGGCCGAACGGCGCGGCGGTGAATCTCGCCCGGCTTACCCTCGGCGTCGGCGTCGATGAACACTGCGCGACGGCACTGGCTGAGGGTCTCGGCAAGTTCCGGGGTAAGCTGGTGGCAAGTCATAACCTCGACGTTCTGGCCCTCAAGTTCTTGAGCAAGCAAACGACTGGCGTGCCACCCAAACCCGTCGTCACTTCGCAGCGGATTGCCGTAGCCGATGATCAGGGTCCGAAGTCCGGGGTCCGGGGTCCGGGGTCTCTCGGCACGTCCTTTAGCGGTCGGCGAGATCGCGCCGTGCTTAGTCCTGCTCCCGGTTTTCGGCCTTTGGACTCCGGACTTCGGACCTCGGACCCCGGACTTCTTCATTCACTCCTCAACTCATCCAGCACTGATCCTTCCGCTCCCAGCAATTGAATGTGCAGAGGAACCTGGCCGGAGGCGTGGGTGGAGCAACTAAAGCAAGGATCATAGGCGCGCACGACGGCGGAAACTCGGTTCAGCATCCCTTCCTTCAGATGCTTGCCATCGATGTAGTGCCGGGCTACCTGGTCAATGCTGCGATTGATGGCCAGATTGTTGTGCCCCGTCGCCACGATGAGATTCGCCCAGGTAATGGCGCCTTCTTCGTTCACCTTATAGTGATGAATCAGAATGCCGCGCGGCGCTTCGATCATGCCGACGCCTTCGAGATTATTCACCCCTGCGTGGGCGCGAATCTGCTTGCCCAGAACCGCCGGATCGTTCAGAAGCGCTTCCATCCGTTCCAGGCCGTAGAGGGCTTCAATCAGCCGGGCGTAATGGTTATGGAAGGAGCTCGGCACGATTTTGCCCAAACGCTGGTGGAACTCGGTGAACTCCGCGTCAGCTAGCGGCGTTCCGCAACTTTTCGCCACGTTCAGCCGTGCCAGGGGTCCGACGCGGTAAACACCATCCGGGAACCCAATGGGCTTGTAATAGGGCGCTTTCAGGTATGAATTGGTAAGGCTTGCCTCGCCGATAAAATTCTTGTAATCGCTAGCCGGAACGTGATCCACAACGATCTTGCCATCAGGGTCCTTGAAGCGGATTCCGCCTTCGTAGAGCTGGAGTTTACCCGCCGCATCCACCAGGCCCGCGTACATGCTGGGAGCGTTGCCGAAGTTTTCGACTTCCTCTTTGAATTGGTCCAAGACGCCCTTGAAGAACTTCAGCGTGCGGCGTGTGATGGCTTTAGCATCCGGCAAGCCGGCGAGAATTTTGTCGCGCACGGCGGGCTGAAGCGGGGCGTTCACACCGCCGGGGACTGTCCACGAGGGATGAATGCGCTCCTTGGCAAGACCGGAAATCACTTCCTGCCCAAACTTGCGTAGAGCGATGCCATCGCGCGCGATGTCAGGGAACTTTTCGAGCACTCCCAGAACGTTGCGGCGTGCCGGGTCGGAATCCATACCCAGCAAAAGATCGGGCGAGGAAAGGTGGAAGAAGCTCAGGGCGTGTGACTGCACGAACTGCCCGCAATGCAGAATCTCTCGCAGCAGCGCCGCGGTCTCAGGGATACGGACGCTCATGATGGCGTCGCAGGCTTTGGAAGAAGCCAGCAAATGGCTGACGGGGCAAATTCCGCAGATGCGCGCCGTGATGGACGGCATCTCGTAGTACGGCCGGCCCTCCGTGAATTTTTCAAATCCCCGCACCTGCGTGATGTGGAGTTGTGTGCTCGCCACCTGCCCGCTATCGTCAAGCTGGATCGAGATCTTCGCGTGACCCTCTATGCGGGTAACGGCGTTAATCGTTATTTTCTTCATTAGTACCTCTCCTCAACAACACAGAAGGCAGTAAGCAGAAGGCAGTAGGCAGTTCTATGCCGGCTTTTGCCTAGCTGGAAGAAACCTCTCGGGATGGTCCATCATGCTGTGCAACATCATCCCGATTTCCTCGTACCGCGCCGTAAGCTCCCCGCACTGCTCAGCCGGTAAATACTCGCAGTCACGCGCGAAGTCTAACCAGACCTGAGTTTCCGTGGCCTCCGCATCCGAATCGGCCAGTTTGCTCACAAACATGTTTGGGTACTGGCGCTTCCTGAATCCCTCCGCTAGATTGGCGGCAACGCTCCTTGAGGAACGACGAATCTGGCTCGTTAGCGAATAGCGTTCGTCCTTCGGGAAACTCTTCGATTCCTTGAATATGTGCATGGCCAAGGTGTAGGCAAGTTGGTAGACCCTCAAGTCGCGATGCCCACGAAAGCCCCCGGCCTGCCTTGCGTTGCCGGTCATGGTCAATATCACCTAGTCGCTGTTTCCCTTCCGTACCGCATTGTCAAAATCACGACCATCCGCTTTCTGCCTTCTGTCTTCCGCCTTCTGCCTACTGCCTTCTTCATCCAAATTTAACCTTGGAACTCAAATCGGGCATCCGCCCGTCGAGCAACTCACCAAGCACGTATCCGATGGCAGAAGCGGCGGGTGGGCAACCGGGCACGAACAAGTCCACCTTCACCACCTCATGCAAGGGTACGGCGCGTTTCATCAGGGACGGAACGCCGTCGGTAGGAATGCGTGGCTTCTCGTCAACGCCCTGAACGTAAATTCTCTCCAGGAGCTGCTTGACCGGAATGGAATTGCGCATGGCCGGCACGTTGCTGGTCACCGCGCAATCGCCCAACGCCACCAATAAGCGCGTGTTCTCGCGTACGTGCTTTATCTTTTCGTAGTCGTCCTGGCTGCTGACGGCGCCCTCGACGATGGTTACATCCACGTCCTCGGGAAACTCCTGGGCGTCCACCAGTGGGCCGTACACAATGTCGGCCTTTTGCGCAACCACTGCAATGGCCTCATCAACGTCCAGAATCGACATGTGGCAGCCGGAACATCCGTCAAGCCACAACGTAGCCACTTTGGCTTTCTTCATTGATCCCTCTCAGTGAGTCAAGTCCGGCGTCCAACGTCGAAACTGGAAACTAGTAACTGGAAACTGGAAATTGGAAACTAGTAATCGGAAACGCGAGGATCGCTCCTCGCGGGCCAAGTTTCGAACTTCGAGTTTCCAATTTCCAAGTCCCAATTTCGAGTCTCCAGTTTCTGATTTCCAGTTTCCAGTTACTAGTTTCCAATTTCCAATTTCGGTTTTCCGACTCCGGACACCGGACTTCGGACTCCGGACCCGCTTTACGCATGCACTGCCCGTTTGGCGGCAAGCAGCTTTATACTGTCATAACTCTTGGTCATTTCTTCCACCGCCAAGCCCTTCTCCGCTAGCGCGCCGGTGGGGCACACTTGCACGCACTTGCCACATCTAGTGCAGGCTTTCGATTCCCCCCAGGGCTGGGCGAGTTCCGCCACGAGACGCGAATTGATGCCTCGCGCACTTATTTCCCACACGTTCGCGCCCTCCACTTCCGCGCACACCCGCACGCAGCGCGTGCAAAGGATGCAACGGTTGTGGTCCAAAACGTAGCGGTCATGCGAAACATCCACGGGCAGCCGGGGATAGTTATAAGGAAAGCGGACGTGCGTGACGCCCAGACGTTGGGCCATCGCTTGCAACTCGCAATGATTGTTGCAGACGCAAACGGAGCAGTAGTGGTTGCGCTCAAGCAGCAGAAACTCCATCGCCATCTGACGATGCCGCAAGAGTTTCTCCGAATTGGTATTTACCGACATGCCATTCTGGATGGGAGTGGTGCAGGCGGGAAGCAACCGCCCCACCCCGGCGACCTCCACCAGGCAGAGCCGACAGGAGCCCGAAGCAGTCAACCCCTCGAGGAAACAGAGAGTGGGGATATATTTCTTGTTCGCGCGCGCGACCTCCAGGATCGTCTGGCCCTCGCTGGCCCGGCAAAGCTCGCCGTCGATCCGGACAGAAATTTCTTGGGGCATAAGGTCTCTCCCTCCAAAAGCAGTGGCTAGTGGCTAGTGGTTAGCAGCCAGTCATCATCAATCAGTCATCGACCGTTAAGCGACCAACCACCTTCCGGCGCAAAGACGCTATCATTTTTTGCAGCTCGATGACCCTACCGACCGTCTCAGGAAGATTCAGGTTCAGACAATATCCCAGATCGTCAGCAAGTTTTAGTTGTGTGTCCAATTCCGCCAACGATCCTTCGGCATGAGACAGAAACTGAACGAATTCCCTTCTCCCCTGTCGTGCTTGACCCTCGGCAATGTTGGATGGGACCGACACGGCGGCCCTCCGCATCTGACTAATCAACCCGAACCTCTCATCGGCAGGAAAGCACCGGGTCATCAAGTAAATTTCCTTCGCTAAAACCATACTCTTCTGCCAGACGAGAAGATCTCGGTAGCTATTGATCTCACCTTCTCGAGTCATATCGCCTCTCCGAAATCGTCGGGCACTTGCTTTTCACTTACCACTAGCCACTGTTCTTCCCCTACCGGTGGCTCGGCACCACTCCGTTCTCGCGGATGTCGCAGCGCAGGCAGCGGCTTGCTTCTTCCACGGCTTCCTCGGCGGTCAGCGCCAGCACGGCTTCCTGGAAATCCTTGGCCCGCTGCTTGGCCGGCAGCGGATGGGGATGGTGACGCGGGCTCTCGCTGACGTGCTCTGGAGCCGTATGGTCGTACTCGAAGTGTGTCAGGAACTCCTGGGTTCGCACTTCTTCCATCAGCCGCTGGTCGATAAAGCGCGCCGCCTTCTTTCCATAACCCATGGCGTTTGAGACGTTGGAAGCGCCCGAAATCAGGTCGCCGCCGGCATAGAACTTCTGGCGGCTGGTTTCGAGCGTATAGCGATCGTACTCCAGCGTGCCGTTTTCATGAATACTAAGGCCGGAAGCTCTGCAGAAGTCGCGGTCCACCGCCTCGCCCACGGCCAGAATCACCGTATCGCACTTGAAGCTCTGAATTTCCTCGGTGGCAATGGGGCTGCGCCGGCCCGAGGAATCGAACTCTCCCAGCCGCGTCTTGAGCACTTCGATGGCTTTCACAGCGCCGTTTTCTCCCACAATGCGGTGGGGTGTTGCCAGAAAAGCAAAGTGGGCGCCTTCCTGCTCCGCGGCTTCCACCTCTTCGTGGATCGCCGGCATGTCTTTACGCTCGCGGCGGTAAATCACCGTGACCGTCGCACCGCGGCGCAAGGCCGTCCGCGCGGAGTCGATGGCGGCGTTACCACCACCGATGATCGCCACCCTCTGCCCAAGCGGTACGGGTTCACTCTTGGCAATGCCTTCCAGGAACAGCAACGCCGGCATGACACCTTTCAATTCGGTTCCAGGCAGGTAAACCCAGGCTTCCTTCCAGGTTCCGATGGAGAGGAACACAGCATCGAAATCAACATCGAGATCGTTCAGGGAAATATCCGATCCCACGCTTTTGTTGAATTCGAACTTCACGCCGAGTCGGCTAATCAGCTCGATTTCCTTGGAGAGAACATTCTTAGGCAAGCGGTACTCGGGCAAAGCAAACCGCAGCATTCCGCCCGCCTCCGCATGCGATTCAAAAATCGTAACCTGATGCCCAAACAAGGAGAGGTAAAACGCCGCGGTCAGACCGGTGGGACCCGCCCCCACCACGGCAATCTTCTTACGCGTGGGCGCCATCTTGCGCGCGGCGATGCGGTCCGCCATCTCATCGAAGCGATCGGAGAGGAGAATGGTGTCCGCGATCAGCCGATGCACTTCACGCATGTTCACCGCTTCGTCCACGGTGTGGCGGCGGCAGCGGTTATCGCAAGGGTGCTGGCAAACGCGGCCCGTAGACGCCGGCAGCGGG
>JBKQVI010000511.1:0-2607 GCA_052139985.1 Terriglobia bacterium | reverse complement strand
ATCCCCGCCGTACAGATGGTCCGTCAGTCCCCGGTCCCAACCCGAGTTCACATCGAGGTCGGTGTCGAGCAAATAGATCGGTACCACGTGGCCGGACTGCCCCCGCATGTCATAGCGCCACGCGCGCACCGTGACCACGCGATTTTCTACCTGGACCGTAACCCGCGCCGCTTCCTCCGTGCAAAAGTCCGCCGGGTTCCATGGCTGCACGTCCTCGCTTTGCACGCCCTTCGCACTCAGGTGCTGCTCGAAATACCCTTTGCGGTGCACCAAAGAAAACGCCGCCAGCGGCACTCCCAGGTCGGCCGCCGAGCGCAGCGTGTCTCCGGCCAGCATGCCCAAGCCTCCCGAGTAGGTCGGCATCGACGGTTCGATGGCGATCTCCATGGAAAAATAGGCAACCTGGCCGTTATCGGGAAGTGTCTCGTACGAAAAGGGCTTCGGAGTAGCAAATAGCATATGTTTTTCTTCTCCGTGTCGCTTCAGCCCCCGAACATCCGGCCCGCTGGGCTTCAGCACACGGTCCCCGATGCCTGCATCGGGACAAATACCTCCCAAGTTTAGCAAGGAACCCGTCCCGGCAAGATTCCCCAACCGGCCGGAAGGTAGCAAATTTGTGGGAGAGACAATCTGCTGTGCTCCCGGTCCAAAACGGAAACGTCTCGCGTCGCGGACCTGCGAAGCGCTTGACGGCTTACTAACTTTTCGGCTCGCTATTCCAGCCCGTGCGCCCCTCCCGAGGCATGGCACACGTGAATCTGCGGAACGATCCCGGTCTGCTCCGCGTAGCGCGCGCCCAGCGCTTCAGCAAACGCCGTGGCTTCGGTCTGCTCAACGAGATTAATGGTGCACCCACCAAAGCCTCCGCCCGTAAGCCGCGCCCCGATCAGCCCCGGCAGATCCTGCGCCAGCGCCACCATGGCATCGGCTTCCACGCAGCTGCCTTCGAAATCCTTGCTATAGCTTTGATGCGCCTCGGCCATCAATCGTCCAAGCTCCTTCAAATTGCCCGCGAGCAGCGCCTCGCAAGCCGCCACCGTGCGCATGTTCTCGCTGATCACGTGCTTGGCGCGCAGATAGCTCTTGGGCTCCATCTCGTCGCGCCACTTTTCCAGATCATCGAGCGTACAATCGCGCAGGAACTTCACGCCCGGCTTGTGGCTGGCAATCACCGCGCACGCCGCCTCCGACTCGCGCCGCCGCGTTGGATAGTCGCCGCCCGCGACAGAGTGTTTGACCATCGTGTTAGCAATCACCAACGCCACGTGGTCCGGAATCGGCGCCAGCTTGTAGCTCAAGTCGCGGCAATCCAGCAGCAGTGCATGATCTTTTTTAGCGTTGAGGCTGATGAACTGGTCCATGATGCCGCAGTTCGCGCCCACAAATTCGTTTTCCGCCCTCTGGCATAACCGCGCCAGCACCGGGCCCGGATAGCTGGCTCCCACCAGGGATAGAACCGCCAGCGCCGTAGCCACTTCCAGAGCCGCCGAGCTTGACAGCCCCGACGACAGCGGCACATCGGACCAGATGCTCAGGTTGAAGCCGGGAATCTTGTGGCCCTCACCCGCAAGAATCGCCGTTACGCCCATCGGGTAGTCGGTCCAGTGGTTGCTCCGCTTCGCCTGCACCCCGTCAAAGACCTTTTCCTCGCTCTGATTTTCCGAGTAGATCGCAATCTTGCCGTCCGTGCGCGGCGAAATCCCCGCCAATGTGGCAAAGTTGATCGTCGCCGGCATCACAAAGCCCTCGGCGTAATCGGTGTGCTCACCAATCAGGTTCACGCGCCCCGGCCCCACAAAAACTGCGGGCTCTGCCTTGAACCGCTCCTTGTGCATGGAACGAAATGCTTTTGCATCGTGCATACTCTTCTACCTCGCCCTGAACTGTGAACTATGAACTGAGAACTGCCTTTTGACAACGTTTTCTTTTCCGCCCAAATCGAAAATCAGGATGCCCCTTGGGCGCGACGTCTTTGCTTTTACCGCTCGCGTCCTTCCCCTGAAGTTCGCACAAAGAATTGTAGTGCTGGAGCCCTTCAAAGGCTCAACAAGCCTTTGGAACTGGAACGTCTGTCGCAAGCCGCTGCAATCGTAAAAAAAATGACGCCAATGAATAAAGTCGTTCCATGCCAGTCGGAGAATGGACTGATCAGCGTTGGGGGCGAACCGACAGAACAGGTATCAAGCCACTGGGCCACGAAGAAAAGCCAAATACCCACTAAAGCAATTCTTCGTGACCAGAGGGCCACGAGAAAAATCGGAAAAGCCATCGTTAAGGAAAGATCGAGAAGATCATCTTGCAGCGTGTCGAACCCCACTCCCAGCACGGCAAAGCAGCCGAAGAGACTCTGCACTAGGAAGATAATCCCAGCGAGCCAATAAGCGTACCTGCTTATGGTGTGGCGGACTCCGGACGTATCTCTGCTCGCCGTTCTTACTCTCCACCAACTTCGTCACACGCCGCACTCAGCCGTTCCCAGATCTCGTCCATCCACGCCTCGTGCTCCGGCTTCATCAGCACAGAGCGCAGGCAGGTCAGGGCGCCCTCATTCTGCGCAGTCTTGCGGGCTCCAAACCACGACCCCGGCAATTGTACTAAAGCCAGATG
>JBKQVI010000510.1:0-8832 GCA_052139985.1 Terriglobia bacterium | reverse complement strand
CCGGTCCACCTGCTGGTGCTTCCGAGGAAGCACCTTCCCTCGCTGCGGGAGGCCCTCGCCGAGGACGAAGCGTTGCTGGGCCATCTTTTTCTGGTGGCGGCGCATCTGGCGCGTGAGCGCGGGCTGGAACCAAAGGGGTATCGCACCGTGATCAACAATGGCGCTTGGGCGGGGCAATCCGTGTCCCACCTGCACGTCCACGTGCTGGGAGGCCGCACGTTTCACTGGCCACCGGGCTAGGCAATTTCAAATTTAGGATCTCAGATTTCAGATCTGGAATTTGAGGTTCGAAACGCCATCGCCCCTCAGCGCACTACGGCCAGTAGATCCTCCTCATCAATCATGACGCGTAAGGGTTTTTGCGGCGCCGTGAACTTAAAGTGAGCTTCGTTCGCACCCACCACCACCCGACCTAGCGTGGCCCGCTTGCCCCGCGGATAGCAGGCGACCAAGCGAACCGGCATCTCAAAATCTTTGGAAACATCGCTCTGACTGATAGTCCCCTGAACAACACATTGGCCGCTCGCGAGAGAGCGGACCTCCGTCTTGAAACTATATGCGGGAATCCCGGTGTCGTAGACCCATTCTTCAAAGAACCAATCGAGCTTGTGGTTATTCTCCAAATCGCTTGCCGGCGTCATGTACTTTTCCGCGAGATGTACGAAATCTCCGGTCGAGACGGCCTGTCCTTGATAACGCGCGACGAAGTCGCGCAGCATGCGGAAGAAGCGCGCGTCAGAATCCGTCTTAGGATCGGTCATCAATCCCCGCAGCATGTGAAGAACCCAGCAGGCCTTCTTGTAGACAATGTTCGAGTACCCCTGCGGGTCGCGAGAGCTGGATAGCCTCTGCCCCAGCCAAATGGGACCGCCTGATTCCACGGTCGAGCCCTCGCTGGTTTTGGCCAGCAAATCGCCCTTGTAAATCTGCAGTAGATCGCGGAATTGGCGGCTGCCGTCCTTGCTCCGCGCCAGGAAAAGGGCCGCTGCGTATGTCGCGAGACCTTCCGAAAGCCACTGGTCGTGATACGTTTGCCACCCTACGAGGTTTCCCCACCACTGATGGGCAATTTCATGCGCAATCATGCCAGGTCCAAGCAAGTCACCCCTGTTCGAGTCCAGTTCCGTCCGCTCGGTTTTGGGAAGAAAGGATAGTGTGGGCAGGTATACAAGTTCCGGCCATCCTTGGCCGGCACTTCCGGGCACCTGCGAAATGGCCAAGCGCGGATACGGGTAGGGACCGAACAGGCTGGAATAATATTGCACGGCCTGCGCGGCGATGTCAGCGACCTCACCCAACAGAGCGGCGGGTGAGAGCGGCACAGGTTCCAAGCTCGGCGGAGCGACCACGATGGGGTGCCTGCTGGGAATGAACAGCGACTGCGGATGTTGCGCGTCATGGCGTTTTTCCAGCGCGCTTTCCGCCGCGGGCGTGGCATAAATCGCGACGCTTGTCTTGCCCGCATGCCGTTCGACGGAATTGTAGGGGCCCAGGTTAAAGCCCGCCATACGAAAGACCCCATCCGACCGCCACCGACTCAGTGACCCACCATCCTCCGACGCTTTCTCCTCGATGCGCTCGCCGGTGGCCACCAGCACCAGCTTGCGCGGGTAATGGAAGGTCATGTCGTACGTGCTGGGAACTCCGATATCGATGTTTGGGTACCAGCTCCCCCGCGCGCCAACGTAAAGCACTCCGTTCCCGACGTCGGCGATCACATCGCCGTGATACTTAAAGGTCAAGCGGAAACGCGCGCCAACTGGGTAGGCGTGGGGAAGCACCACATCGACGTGATCGTAAGCGCGCGCCGCCCCTGGGTCCTCGGCTTCCGGTTGACCTCCAATCACAATGAGCTTGCTTCCGCGATCGTCCTCGACTTCCGTGACCGCAAGCCAGCGTGAAAGTTCAAAGGAAATGACGCGATCTTGCGCCGAGCGGGATTCGAGTTGAATCTCCGCCCGGCCTTCCAGGGTGCGGTCGGGATGGATATGAACGTCCAAATTATATGCGAGCGGCCGGACCGTAACATCTAGAGGCGCCGCCGACCCGGATGGCAGGCTGTGCGTAGGAAAGGAACACCACACATCGGTGAAGGTCTGGGGTCCCGCCTTCCGCATGGCACCGATCGAGAAGGGCTCCTCCAACCGCTCATCGTCAATCACGTCGAAAACCCCCAACTCCTCTCCATTCATGTGGGCGTAAAAATAGGGATGGCTACGGTCACCAACCAGATCGGTGAGGATGCGCACGGAGGTTTCAGGATTCAGCGGAATGGCGGCTCCGCCTTCCGCAAGAGGGGGCGGTTGCTCGGGATCATCCGGATCTGGCCGGTGCGAAGCCGCCAGCAATTCCTGAGCTGTCTGGTCCGAGAAGCGCATGTAAATAGAATCGACTTTCTCCTCCAAAATGGGCGCCTGCGTGAACTGCGCAAGGTTGCGTTTTTCGGCTCGGTCGGGTGGGATCATCAGCACTTCACCCTCACCCGAAAAAACGGCCCCCGTGACTTCGCCCATCACCGGTTTCATGAAAATAATAAAGCCGCGATTGAGATAAAGGTTCATCCGGCCGCGCGTAATGTGGGCGTCGCGGATCGCATAGACTTGCGCAGGATCCAGGGTGACGCTATTCAACTGCTGGAGAACTTCGAGCGGACCGGGGGATTGTTGGTCTGCGCTGAGGGTCGTTGCGAGAGAACAAGCAGCCAGCCAGAACGCGAGTAGCGCCAGCCCGCGACCCATTCGGCAATTCCGCCCTGGCAAAACCGCCGCCGATCCCATGCGATGTGGCATTTGAAACTCCTCGCATACTGTAGCGCGGAAATTGGCCGTCCTCAACTCGACGGAGCGGGGAACCTTATTGTATGATGCGACCAGAATGACAGGGCGCCTTAATATCCGAAAGCGCGTCGTGCTCCACGTTAATGCTGCGTGGGGCCGCCGGTTGTTGTGTGCCCTGATCCTGCTTCCATCTCTTTTGTTTGCAGATGTTATCTACCTAAAGAATGGTAGAAAGATTGTTGCCCAAGTTACGAAGGAGGATGAGAAACAGGTCTATTATGAAGTGGATGGGGGTGAATACGCGATTTCGAAGTCCATCGTGGACCATGTGGAGAAGACGGATGCCCCGGCCGCTGCCCCGGCGCAAGAACCTCCACGGCCCAATCGCGATATCCCTATGCCGCTCACGCCACCCGTGGATCCCTCGGCGGCGGAAGGTTCGGCGGTCATCCACGACAATGCGGTGGACGAGCGCTACCTGACGCAACTGACCGACGACGCCATCCACCAAGCCACACCGGAGAATCTCCATAAGCTCAAAGCGGGCTACCAGGCAGCGGCGGTTTTCCTCACGCGGAAGGGTGACCCGGACGGGGCCATTCTGAAATATCGCGAGGCGCTGAAGTATCTGCCTCACGACCAGGGCCTGACCCTGGCACTCGGCTACCTATTGTGGAAGCAGGAACATTATTTGGAAGCCGTCGATCTGTTATCGCCGGAGGCGGACCGTTACCCGCAGTCGGCGGACATTCGTATGCTTTTGGGTTCGGCCTACTACGGAATGGAGAATCTCGATCAGGCCATCACGGAGTGGGAGAAAGCGCTTGCCCTTCAGGACAGTCCCCTACTCCGTGACGCGTTGGCGAGGGCGCAGCGCGAAAGGGAAGTTTCCGGATCTTATTCGGAATTGCGCAGCGAGCACTTTCTGCTTCGCTACGACAGCCAACGAGACGAAAAGCTGAGTGGCGCAATTCTGAGCAGCCTGGACGGCTCCTTTCAGGACCTAGTCCTGGACCTGGATTACTCCCCCACCGAGGCCATTGTCGTCCTGCTCTATCCCAACCAAACCTTTCGCGACGTCACCCGGACCCCTAACTGGGTGGGCGCTATCAATGACGGAAAGATTCGGGTTCCCGTTTCCGGCTTGACGCAAATGACCCCGGACCTCGCGCGGGTGCTGAAGCACGAACTGACGCATTCCTTTGTCCGGCTGATCACGCTCGGCCATTGTCCCACGTGGTTCAATGAGGGTCTGGCCCAGCTTGAGGAGGGGGCTACTACGGCCGCCATGGGAAGCCAGTTGGCGCGGGCGCTCGTCGCCGGTAAGGGCCCTGCTTTTGCCTCGCTGGAAGGGCCTTTTGTAAATCTCCCCCCGGATCAGGTGCCCCTGGCTTACGCTAAGTCCTTGGCCGCGCTCGAATATATTCGCGACGTTTTCGGCATGGGGGAAGTCCGCCGAATCTTGAGACAATTACCTTCCTCTGATCTCAGTACCGTGCTGCAAGATGAGGTGCGGATGAACTATTCCACCTTTGAAGCGGAAGTGGCCAACTACGTGGTTAAGAAGTACGGGTCTTGAGCCGATGGGCAGAGGGCTTTCTCAGGAGACCGTTAGCGAGCCAGTTCAGGCCATGGATCGGACGTTGTGGCAGAGATGTGGCCCCTATTCGCTGGGCGCACACATCAAGATGATGTATGTGCCCCTCGCGCCTTTTGTAGGGGCATCCTTGGGGTGCCCTCGGGTGGGCAAGTGCCGCCCCGACAAGACGGCCTTGGCTACGGCCGCGCCGCGTTGCGCTCCGTGCCTTTTGGGGAAGCAGCAGGTGTCTGCAATTTACAAGTACAGCTCGATGTAGACCAGATAACCCGCCAGCCCCAAGCCGAACAATGCCACGAGAATACCGACGAGGTCCACGACAAAACCGGCGGGCTCAAATGTACCTGATTTCAACTGAATGCGCGCGCGGCGATAGCGGAGTAAACCGGCAACGGTCAAGAGCACCCCGCCGATAATGGCAATGGTACCGAACCAAACCGAAAGTCCCGCGGTGCGCAACTCGCGGCCTTGAAACTGCATGAATTGGCGGATCGCAATGGCGAAGCGCCCAATGGCGAAACCAAAGATGACGATCGCCACCCCCGTGCGGACCCAAGCAAGGAAGGTGCGCTCATTGGCCAGATGGTCGCGGGCGCGATTGGAATTCTCGCCCGCCGTCGCCCGACTTTCGTCAGCCGTTGGATTCGGCATAGCTCCTCCCAGAATCGATCCGGCGGTTACTCCGTGGAACTATGCTACCGCCTTTTCAAGCAGGGCGCCCGCCATGGCGATGTTCTTCACCAACTCGTCGGGAATGTCGTGCCGCTCCTTGAGATAGTCGGGACTATTGTACGAGAGCCAAACTTTGCCCTCGGCGTCCTCCCATACCAGGGCTTTTAACGGCAGGTCAATCGCCAGAGTTGGAGAAGCAACCATTAGAGGCGTGCCAGACTTCGGACTTCCGAAGATAACAAGCTGAGTCGGGCGCATTGTTAAACCGACCTTCGCGGCCTCGCCGCTGTGATCGATACGCGCGAAAACCGTAAGATTCCTGGCCTGGAGCACGGATTCAAGCCGCTTGGTTGTTTCCGGAACTGAGTAGGGACTGCTGAGGTGAATAAGCCCGTTGCCTGGTAAGGAAGCCATGCGTATCCTCCTTCTGGACTTGAATTGAGATCCCCCATTGTACCCTGAGAGGCCGTTCTCTAATGCCACGCCGTAGTTTCTCGTTTTCGTGACAAGTATCTTTGAACGTGCGGCCTCCGCTGGGCCAATTCTGATTCAGCGGCGGCCTTTACGCCGCCACTTGGCGACGTAGACTCGCCGCTACAACATCAAACTGACCTACTACGGCGGAGTTTGGCGTCTGGGCGGCACAGGTCTATACTGACAGTCCGCGATTTTCATTCTAGAAAGGACGGTGCTATGTTTTCAATTTCCCGGCGCGATCTTTTGGCTTCATTACTGGTTTTGCCTGCCGCACTGCGCGGCGGCGACGACGAAGATACTTCTCTATTTAACGGCCACTCGCTTGACGGCTGGAAAGCCGGTGAGCACAGTCACTCTTTCCGGGTCGAGGACGGAAAGATTGTGGCTGCGGGACCCCGCGCGCACCTTTTCTATACGGGCCGAGCAGGGAACGCGAATTTCAAGAACTTCGAGCTGAAAGCAGAGGTGTTGACACGCCCGGGTGCGTGTTCCGGCCTCCATTTTCACGCGCAATTTCAACCGCACGGCCCGCTCAAGACTGGCTTCAAGGTGCAAATCAACAACGTCTATGCCGGCGAGGGCGACGAGCGCGATCGCCGCAAGACCGGCTCGCTTTACGGCATCCGCGACATTTACAAGGCCATGGTGAAGGATGACGAGTGGTTCGAATTGCGCGTTCAGGTGCGCGACAAGCAAGCACAGGTTTGGCTGAATGGCACGCAAATCGTCGATTACATCGAGCCTGGCCAGCCGGCGGACTCCACGGTACCAATCCTTAGCCATGGCGCCTTCGCTCTCGAATGCTGTGGCGACGTGCCCGCCGTATCATTCCGCAATCTGGTGCTAAAGCCCTTGCCCGATGACCTGCACACGCCCGCCGACCAACTGCCGCAGGTGGACGACGTTTACCGCCAGTTGCTGCAAATGAACCAGGCAGGGTATCCCGTGGTGGACTACCACACTCACCTTAAGGGCGGGCTGACGCTGGAGCAATCTCTGGCCAACTCCCGCCGCTTGGGAATCATGTACGGAATTGCCGTCAACGGCGGGTTGAAATTCCCCATCACCAATGATGCCGGTGTGCTGGAATTCCTGGACAGCATGAAGGGCACCCCCGCTTTCATCGGCTTGCAGGGGGAAGGCCGCGAGTGGGTGACGCTGTTTTCGCGCGAAACGATTGCCAAGTTTGATTACATTTTCACCGACTGCATGACCTTCACCGATGACAGCGGCGTCCGCCGGCGCATGTGGATTCCCGAGGAGGTGGGGGAAATTCGCGACCCCGAACAATTCATGGACATGTTCGTGAGCCGCATCCTCGGCATCCTCAATCACGAGCCCATCGATATCCACGCCAATCCTACTTTCCTGCCCGACGTCATTGCGCGCGACTATGATCGCCTGTGGACTCCGGAACGAATGCAGAGGGTCATTGAAGCCGCCAAAGCCAACGACGTGGCGATCGAGATCAACAACCGCTACCGGATTCCCAGCGCTGCGTTCATCCAGCGCGCGAAAAGCGCGGGGGTGAAGTTCTCCTTTGGCACGAACAATGGCGATCCCAACTTGGGACGCATCGAGTACGCTCTGGAGATGGTCAAACAGTGCGGACTCACGTGGCAGGACATCTTCCTGCCTAAGCCGGAAGGCCAAAAGGCCGCGCAAAGAAAAGGCAGCTAATAGCTCACAGCCGACAGCCAACAGCCGAGTGCAGGGCCTCCGCAGGTTTTACTGTGAGCTGTGGGCTGTTAGCTGTTAGCCGTCTCCGGTATGATGATCCTATGAGCCTATTTCGGTCGAAGTCGAAGAAACTGAGGGCCGCCAACAAGCTCGAAGGGACCGTGCAATTGCCCGGGGATAAATCCATTTCACATCGTTATGCGATGCTGGCGGCTATCGCCTCGGGGGAGAGCGAAATTCATTTCTTTTCCTCGAGCGCCGATTGCCAGTCCACGCTCGATTGCCTGAAGTCCCTGGGCGTCAAGATTGAGCGCAAAGAGAACGTGGTGAAGATCGCGGGCGTCGGCTTGGAGGGCCTGCGCGCGCCGGCGGGGCCGCTCGATGCGGGGAATTCCGGCTCAACCATCCGCATGCTTTCCGGGATTCTGGCCGGCCAGCCATTTCGCTCCGTGCTGGTGGGTGACACATCGCTCTCTGGCCGCCCCATGAAGCGCGTGGCCGACCCGCTTACCCTCATGGGTGCGCGCATCAAGACCGCGGACGGAGGCTGCCCGCCGATCGAGATCGAAGGGGGCCACCTTTCTCCCATTCGCTATGAGATGCCGGTGGCGAGCGCCCAGGTGAAATCCGCCGTCCTGCTTGCGGGCCTGTTTGCCGAGGGCGAAACGGAGGTGGTGGAAAAGCTTCCCACGCGCGACCACACGGAAATTGCCTTGGAGCTGATGGGAGCGGACATCGGCCGCCACCAGCGCACCATTGCCGTGCGCGGCCGTGCGCGTTTGGAAGGGAAAAAACTTTACGTTCCCGGCGACATTTCCTCTGCGGCGTTCTTTATCGTGGCCGGGCTTATGGTGCCTAATTCCAACCTGATGCTACACAACATCGGCCTGAATCCCACGCGCACGGCGCTGCTCGACCTGCTGGTCCCCATGGGGGGGCGCGTTAAAGTGGTAAACCTCGAAATCCTCAATGGCGAACTGCTCGGCGACCTGCATGTTGATTTCAGCCAACTCGCGGGCGGTCAGATTCCGGAAGAACTGGTGCCAGGACTAATTGACGAACTGCCGGTACTTTCCGTCATGGGCACGCAAACCGAGCAGGGATTAACATTCCGAGGCGCGGCGGAACTGCGCGTGAAGGAGAGTGACCGCTTGGCGGCAGTGGCGGAAAATCTGCGCCGCATGGGTGCCGAGGTGGAGGAATTTTCCGACGGGCTGCGCGTGGCCGGCCGCCAGAAACTCCGCGGCGCAGAAATCGACCCGCACGCCGATCACCGCATTGCCATGGCCTTCTCTGTCGCCGCCCTGGTGGCGGAAGGCACGACCGTCATCAAAGACAGTTCCTGCGTGGATATTTCCTTTCCGGATTTCTTCGAGACGCTACAGCGTGTGGCGGGATGAACGGATTAGAGTTGTAGCAGACCTGTTTTTTAGGTCCGCGGCTCGTCTCCCACGAGCGATGGGAAAGCCGCGGACCTAAAAAACAGGACGCGCTACAACTAACCCAAGTTCGTCACGAAACAGGGTAAAAGCCGACTAAGGCCTGTAGAATCAGTCAGGCGGTTGCCGAGTTTACACTACATTCGAAATTCAAATCGAAGTGCTGGGGAAGGGTTATGCCCAGCCGTTC
>JBKQVI010000509.1:0-27271 GCA_052139985.1 Terriglobia bacterium | reverse complement strand
CCGTCGCCAATCCATTCCATTTGCTCTCCAAGCCACCGGCGATGAGCACCGAACCACTGTTCAATAAGGTGGCCGTGGGGAGCGCGCGCGCCGTGTTCATGGGTGAGGTGGTGGCGGTAAACATCTCTGTGGCCGGGGCAAACACCTCGGCGCTATTCAGCGGGTTCCCATTCTGATCGTAGCCCCCGGTGATGAGAACGTTTCCGTTATTCAAGGCTAAGGCCGCGTGGCAAGCTCGCGCCGCCGTCATCGGGGCCGGTAGGGCAGTAAAGACCCCGGCAATGGGGTCGTATAATTCGGCACTGGCCAGCGCGTTGCCGTTACCATCCCAGCCCCCCGTCACGAGCACTTGGCCGGTGTTCAGCAGGGTTGCCGCGGCGCAGCCTCGGGCCGTATTCAGATTGCCCGTGGACGTAAAGCTATCCGCGCCGGAGTCGTATAGCCCTTCACCCGACAGTCCGTTCCAGTTGGCGTCCAAACCGCCAGCGATAAGCACTTGCCCCATGCTCAGCACGGTCGCCATCGGAAGCCAGCGGGCCGTGTACATACTGGCCGTGGGGGTGAAGTTGCTCGTCGGCGCTCTGAAAATCACGCCGTTGCTAACTGCATTCGCCACGGTCACTGTCACATTACTGGTCATCACTCCCGCGGGCGCCGGCACATCGATGCTCGTATCACTCCAGCTTGTGGGTGATGCAACGAGTGTGCCGAATGCTACCGCACTGGTTCCTTGGGTGCTCCCGAAGCTCGTGCCCGTAATGGTCACCGGGGTGCCCGCCGCACCTGTTGAGGGAGAAATGCTCGTGATGCTTGCCGTAACTGCTTGCGTCAAGGTGGACGAGGTGCTGGGATTGTCGTTGGCGTCTCCCCCGTAGGCGGCGGTGATGGGATGCAAGCCCTCGGCCAGGGTTGAGGTACTGAAGGTGGCAGTCCCACTGCTGAGCGTTCGTGTGCCAATTGCCACGCCATTGTCATTGAACGTCACCGTCCCGGTCGCCGTGTTGGGCGTGACCGTGGCGGTGAAGGTTACCGAGTTTCCGGCGATCAACGGATTCGAACTTGAGCTCAGCGTTGTCGTTGTGCTCGCGACGTTTACCGTCTGCGTCAACGTGGACGAGGTGCTGGTACTGTCGTTCCCGTCTCCGCCGTAGGCAGCGGTGATGGGGTGCGAGCCCGCCGCCAGGGTTGAGGTGCTAAACGTGGCGCTTCCGCCGCTAAGCGTCCCGGTGCCAATCGCCGCGCCATTGTCGTTGAACGTCACTGTCCCTGTCGCGGTGCTGGGTGTGACCGTGGCCGTGAAGGTTACCAAAGTCCCGGCAGTAGCAGGATTCAAACTTGAGCTCACCGCGGTCGTGGAATTCGCTTGGTTTACCGTCTGCGTCAAGGTGGAAGAGGTGCTGGAATTGTCGTTACTATCTCCTCCATAGGCGGCAGTGATGGAGTGCGATGCAACCGCTAAGGTCGAGGTGCTGAACGTGGCGGTTCCGCTGCTGAGCGTCCCGGTGCCAATCGACGTGCGGCTGTCCTTAAACGTTACTGTCCCCGTCGCCGTGCTGGGGGTGACCGTGGCGGTGAAGGTCACAGAAGTTCCGTAGGTTGAGGGATTGAGACTTGAGCTCACCGAAGTCGCGGAATTCGCTTTGTTTACCGTCTGCGTTAATGTCGACGAGGTGCTGGAATTGTCGTTGCTGTCTCCCCCGTAGGCAGCGGTGATGGGGTGCGAAGCCACCGCCAGGGTTGAGGTGCTGAACGTGGCGGTACCACCGCTGAGTGTTCCGGTGCCAATCGACGCACCATTGTCCTCAAATGTTACCGTTCCCGTCGCGGCACTGGGCGTAACCGTGGCGGTGAAGGTCACCGAGGCTCCGTAAGTCGAAGGATTCGAACTTGATCTCACGGAAGTCGTGGAATTCGCTTGATTCACCGTCTGAGTCAACGCCGACGACGTGCTGCTGTTGTAACTGCTGTTTCCCCCATACGTTGCCGCGATGGAATTCGAGCCCACGGCCAGCGTCGAAATGTGCAATGTGGCGGTCCCGCTGCTGAGCGTGCCGGTGCCTATCGAGGTGCCTCCATTATAGAAGGTCACGGTCCCCGTGGCGGCGCTCGGGGAGACTGTGGCGGTGAAGGTCACCGAAGTTCCGTAGGTCGAGGGATTCAAACTTGAGCTCAGCGAGGTCGTGGAATTTGCTTTATTTACCGTCTGTGTGAGCGTCGAAGAGCTGCTTCCGCTGTAATTGCTGTTTCCCCCGTAGGAAGCGGTGATGGGGTGCGATGCCACCGAGAGGGTTGAAGTGGTAAGCGTGGCTCTTCCCCCGCTGAGCGTCCCTGTGCCGATCGACGTGCCGTTGTCTTTAAACGTCACTGTCCCAGTGGCAGCGCTCGGGGAGACTGTAGCGGTGAAGGTCACCGAACTCCCGTAAGTGGAGGGATTGAGACTTGATTGGAGCGTTGTAGTTGTTGAAGTCGTAGCGACGAGACTTTCAGTTAGCAGGGTAGCAAAGGACAAAATGAGAACGGAGCGAAGCACATGGCGCATAGGAAACTCCCCCACTGTTGGCAGTTTGTCTGAGCATGAATTCCGCGCTGTGTCCTTAAAGCGATAACTGCGATATCACTCAGTTTGCCGCGCAAGTCCGTTAGCTGAATGCTTCTCGATGGGGAGTAGGCTCTTGTAGGTACCCGACCGAGCCACGCCCGGCGCCGGGTCCGCCGCGCGGTTCTTGGCGTTCCTGCCACCCGTTGGTAACCCTGTCTTGCCGTCATTGAGTCGCGCCGCATTGGCGATGTCGCGCGACGCTTTGTTCCAACAGATGATCGGGAAGGAGAAGCTCCAGGGCAGGGGTACAACAGGTTACTAAAGGAGAGTTCAAATCGCTTCGTCATGACAGCCACCCCAATTACAAGAGCGACGACATTTGGCGAACTGACTACCCACCGATGCGATGCCGAGTGTAATACTCTAGTGAAATTAACGTGTCAAGAGAAAAATTGAACAATGTATGATTATTAAGAAAATTCAATCCCATTTGGGTCATATTGTCTTAGGTACGGTGCGAGAGCCGTTATGCCGGCCGTGGCAGAGGGACAATTTGGCTGCGCGGGGTGGCGGACAAAAAGGCACTTCCTGCCGGGAGCAGCGGCCAATGGTCCCCAACGGCGGCGTATCCAAGATAATTCGAGTGGCTAGCGCGGAGGAGCTGGAGTGCGCTGCGGACTGCGCGTCGAACGGGTCCGGCCGCCCGGCGGCGAGACTACCCTGATCTGAACACCGGAAGAGCCGCGAACCTACCGAACAGGTCCGCGCTACGCTCCTGCCTGCGTTTCGCTCGCTGCGCCTGTCGGCGGTTGGTTGCTATCGAAAGGTATTATACGTTCCAGGAAAACGCCCGCGGACAGCGAAGCGCTGTCTGTGGCTACCCTCTATGATCGGATGATTCGCTTCTATCGCCAGGTAATCGGGATGCGGAATTTGAAGTCGGTGGCGGGAATTTCGTCGTTGCCGCGAAGGGCGATTGCGGAAGAAGGCGGGTCGGCCCGGCTGGTCCGTGGCTTTCCGCCGGCGGCCTGTTTTCGCTCGGGAGCGATCGACGAGTTTTTGTGCTCGAAAGCCAAAGAGAGGTCAGGCGCATAGCCCACGAAGTCCAGGCTTCTCTCGACGTCGGGATTGCTCATGAACCACTGCCACACGTTCATGGTTCGCAGGTTCTCCGCGCTCAGGAGGGTGATTCCCACGTCGATGCCCAGAAAGTACGGTGAGACCCAACCGGTGGTGGGATTGAAGGCATCCGTAAATCCGTAGCGGCCATAGATCTTATTCCCGAAGCGGACCAGCATGGCGCGCATGGCGGGAATGCAGATGTCCGGCGCGAACATCAGGGAACCGCCTGCCGCGCTGGGCGCCACGGTGCCGTCGATGCGGCGGTCGGCGGGCGAGCCTCCCCAGTCCATGTACCCTCGCGCGCTTTCCGATGAAGTGATGCCCCAAATCTTCGACGTGTAGCCGGGGAAGTGGGGCGCGAGAATGTGGGCGAAGGCTTGCTGGCCCCGGGTGGCGGCCACCGAGTTGGCAAAGTAATCCACGCGGGGGACAAAACGATTGCCGGCCATGGGGTGCGGCGTTCCCCGGCCTCGCAAGTTCACCCACGCCTGCGAATACTGCTGAATGAACAGAGGTCCCTGGCCTATGTAAGCGTGCCCGGCGACCTCGACAACCGGGAGATTCCAGGAATACCAGGCCTCCGGCGATATGGGATTTGTGGGCGAGCCGATCGCCAGCAGGTAGAGAATCATCAGCTCGCTGTACGTGTCCCACCGATAGGGCAGAAAACCCGTTTCCGGTTTCCATCCATGCGAAAGGGTCAATCGGCTGCCATTCAGCATCCAGGGAAAGTCAACGCGCTTGTAGATGGCGGTGGCCAGCCGGACGATCGCGGGGTCGTCTGCAAAGGCTTCCCGCGCCGTCAAAACGCCCGCCAGAAGCAACGCCGTGTCAATCGAGGAAACTTCGCTGTTCCATCGGCGCGCGCCGGTGCGGGCGTCCATGAAATGGTAAAACCAGCCGTGTTCCTGTGGAGCGCGATCGGCAAAGAATCGCAGCGTGGTGCGGACGCGGGCGCTTGCCAGCTCGGGACTGACCCAGCGGTTTTCGGCGCCAATGCACAAGGCGGTCAGGCCGAAGCCCGTGGCGGCGATGCTGGCCACTCCCCGATGATTGGGATCGTCATCCGGCTTGCCGTCAAAACGCGTGCGGTCAGGCACCAGGCCCGTGCGCGAGTCCATCTGCTCCCAGAAGTAACGGAACGAGCGGCGCGAAATGTCTTCCACCACATCGTTGTCACCGGGCGTAAGTTGCATAGGGCCGTAGAGGGTGATTTCTCGCTGCGCGGCCTGCGTCCCGACGCATTCCATCAGCAGCAGGACGAGGAGGGGCACAACGCGGCCAAATCGTCCGAAACACGCCGGGTGGTTCACGCTGGTTCGTCGAGGGAACTTGCGATCCGGGAGGGCACTGGTCATGAGGCTGATCAACTGCAAATTAATGAGACTCCGCACGCATTCGACGTACACGCGGTGCAATCGCTCGGCCAGATGGGTATCGACAGGGGATACGGGGCAGACATGGCCGAGAAGATGAAACTAAGTTATTGATAGTAAAGATAGTTGACACGACGCTGGAGGCATTACCAATCGGGAGGGCGCTGGTTTTCAGTTACCTTTGGATGGTGTGATCGTGGCAGGCCCCGTTCGGAGCCGGACACTACGTCGCGTTTTGCGACACTGAGGGACCGTGCCACCGCGACTTCGGGCATAATGTCATCACCCTTCACTCGTAACACCTTGTACCCTTTTCGAACCACTTCGGAACTGTTGGAAAGGTATAAATTTCCAAATCCCCATGGTTCGATTGCGCTTTCGCGTAGTACACTGTTTTCTCCGATTTGCAGTTCGGTGGGATGGTAGTGAGAGCGAGTGCCCGCCAGTTCGGAAAGGTGGGAGCGACGGCCAACAGCGCCCCGCGGCGGCTAAACCAACTGCCCGATGGCGGTTAGCATCGAAGCATTGAGCCCATCAATCCTGCGGCGTGCGCGCTGGTGGGTGGGTGAACGCGGCGCCTGCCATCCGTTGACGGGGATCATCAGCAAGGCCTTCATACAAAGGTCACGCCCTTCCCGCGCTGTCGTGAGAACTCAGGTCAAGATGCTCAGGAGGTTCATTCGATCATGGTGAAGACAAGAACGGTGCAGGTGATGATGGTGCTGACCGTTTTGCTCTGGAGTACCGGCGCTGTTCAAGCTCGAGACCTCTTCAAGGATGCGCAGGCCGACGTGTTTGTGTTGGGAGGGGGATCGACCCTGGTTGATGGGCAATACTATACGGAGTCCGGCAGCCTTTTCCATTCGCGTTTTGATTTGGGCTACAAGTTCACGGTAGGCGTCGCGGTGCCTTACGGAAAGCTCCTCACCATTGAAACCGCGCTGACGACAGGCCCCAACAATTTATACGTGACCAACGTTAACATCTTCCCCCACACAATGAGTGATGGATCCGTCAAGGAGTACCCGGCCCGCACATACATCGGTAGCCTGAGCGCCGTAGTCCACGCGCCTTTCTCACTTCGTCACTTTCGACCTTATGCCGAGGGTGGAGTCGAATATGACCGGTTCAGTCCCACACAGCAAGCGGTAACCAACGCCCGGACGGAGGGATTCGGCACCATCAGCACGGCGATCGTCACTCACAATGATAAATTCGGTTTGAACCTCGGCGGCGGCATCGACCGCAAATTTACAAAGCGCATAACATTTCGTATTGACTTGCGAGACCACATTACCAGTTCGCCGGCTTTTGGTCTTCCCGCGCAGCCGACGAGCGACAGCAACGCGATTTTCCCCGTCAAGGGGCGCGCCAACAACATTGTGTACACCGCTGGAATTCTCTTTCACCTCGGGAAACTCTAAGCCCTTGGCGCTTCCGCGGATCGCTACCAGCAGCGCACAGACCCACCCCGGGCGAGGTGTCCTGAAAGGGCCGCTTATGGTATCCTGAACCTGCCTGAAGGTTTGGCCGTGTGAAAGTTCGACCCCTCCGGAGCAGGAACTATCCCTCGAATTTTCTTTGTGTTAGTTCCATCCTGCGGGTCGTACACAAAAGGACCCCGAGATTACGTGCGGGACTTCGCGTTGCGGCACGAGAAAAGGCATTTGGCCAGAGCAACGTCCTAGACTTGTTAAAAGATGCAACCGGGCCTGAGGTGAAGTAACCTAGTGCGTGCTTCAATCGTCGAACAAGAATGTTAAATCTGTAAGGTAGAATGGGCTGGTTTCTCATTCCCAAGAAGGAAGTCGAAGCGCTGGCAAGGCAAGCCGAGGTAAAGGGAAAACTCAGCGAACCCAGGCTATTATAGCAGGCAGAAAAACTGCCAACTCCCGCGAGTTGAGCCGGCGGTGAAACGACGTCGACAGTGAGGGGAACCCTATCTCTCGGGAACGTGCACTCGGCCAAGCATTGTTCGTTTTCCTCAGCATCAACAAAGGCTAAGAGATTATGAATCTGGAAAAATCCGACACGCTCGACCGGCAAGACGTGCAAGAGCCGGTGCCGAGCTTTCAGACGAATGAAGGCCCCCCTCCCGGGAAGCGCAAGAGCCACGGGTGGCTGTGGCTGGCGATATTGGTTTTGGTGGGAGCGGGCGTCTATTATTTCCGCTCACACGCTGGTGCGGCGAATGCTGCCAGTCAAACGGCCCAGGCTCCGGGTGGCAGACCTGGACGCGGCACCGGGGCGATTCCCGTGGTTGAGGCCGTAGCGCGCAAGGGTAACATCGGCGTCTATTTTACCGGCCTGGGCGCAGTGACCCCGATTTATACGGTGACTATCACGAGTCAGATCTCCGGGTACCTGATGCAGGTGCTATATAAGGAAGGCCAGATCGTCCGCAAAGGCGATGCGCTGGCGGAAATTGATCCCCGTCCTTATCAAGTCATGCTGGAGCAGGCCCAAGCGGGTTTGGCCCGCGATCAAGCCAACCTGGAGAACGCCAAGGTAGATCTGAAGCGCTACCAAACTCTGGTCCCCCTGAAAGCCGTTCCCGAACAGCAATTGGCGACGCAGGAAGCCTTGGTCAAGTCGGACGAGGGAATTGTGCAAACGGATCAAGCGCAAATTGATGTCGCCAAACTTGATCTGGTTTATTGCCACATCACGGCCCCGATTACGGGCCGCGTGGGACTGCGGCTCGTCGATCCGGGAAATTACGTTACGCCGACCAATGCCACGGGTTTAGTCGTCATCACCCAGGTTGACCCCATCAGCGTGGTTTTTACCCTTCCCGAAGATCAGCTTCCCCCTATCATGGGGAAATTACGCGCGGGCGTGCGGTTAAAGGTGGAAGCGCTTGACAGGAACATGACCAAGATTGCCGAAGGGTGGTTGTCAACGACGGATAATCAGATTGATCCCACCACCGGCACCGTCAAATTGCGCGCGAGCTTCGACAACCGGAACGGAAGCTTGTTCCCCAACCAGTTTGTCAACGCGCGATTATTGGTGGAAGAAAAGCAAGGCGTAACCCTGATCCCTACGGCGGCAGTGCAACGCAACTCGCAGGCAACCTACGTTTACCTGGTGAAGCCTGATTCCAGCGTCACGGTTCGGAATATTACCCTGGGTACATCCGAGGGAGACGATTCGGAAGTTACCTCCGGCTTAGTCCCGGGCGATCAGGTCGTGATGACGGGTGTTGACAAGCTCCAGGAGGGAAGCAAGGTCAGGATCTCAAAGCCCGGTGAGAGGAGTTCGAAAGGGAGTTCATGAGCCCGTCACGGATTTTTATCATCCGGCCGGTAGCGACATCGCTGCTGATGGTCGGAATCCTCTTGGCGGGAGCGGTGGCCTACAAACAGTTGCCCGTCTCTGCACTGCCGGAGGTGGATTACCCTACCATCCAAGTCATCACTTTTTATCCGGGGGCAAGCCCGGATGTGATGGCGTCGTCGGTTACGGCGCCGCTCGAGCGCCAGTTCGGCCAGGTACCAGGCCTCCAGCAGATGACCTCCACCAGTTCCGACGGCAGTTCCATCATCACCTTACAGTTTACCCTCAGCCTGAACATCGACGTGGCTGAGCAGGAAGTGCAGCAGTCCATCAACGCAGCCGGAACCTACTTGCCGCCCGACCTTCCCACGCCGCCGATTTACAGCAAGAGCAATCCCGCCGACGCCCCGGTGCTGACCCTGGCGCTTACTTCCAAGACTCTGCCGTTGTCGAAAGTCGAGGACCTGGCAGATACGCGCCTGGCGCCCAAGATCTCGCAATTGCCGGGAGTGGGATTGGTGAGCATCAGCGGCGGCCAGAAACCCGCCGTACGCATTCAGGCCAATCCCACATTGATGGCTTCTTACGGCATCAACTTGGAAGATCTCCGCAACGTGATTGTGGCCGCCAACGTCAACCAGGCAAAGGGTAATTTTGATAGCCTTCACCAGTCCTATCAAATCGGCGCCAATGATCAGTTACTTTCCGCCGACGACTATCGGCCGCTCGTGGCGGCTTACCGCAACGGGTCCCCGGTGATGCTTACCGATGTAGCCACCGTCGCGGACGACGTAGAAAACGTCCGTCAAGCCGCCTGGATGAACGATTTTCCCGCCGTGGTCGTGAATATTCAGCGTCAGCCCGGCGCCAACGTCATTGCCGTGGTGGACCGTATCAAAGTGCTTTTGGATCAACTTAAGAATTCGCTGCCGTCGTCCGTTCAGGTGATTACCCTGACCGACCGGACCACTACCATTCGCGCTTCCGTCGCCGACGTCGAGTTCGAATTGATGCTCACGGTGGCGCTGGTGGTGATGGTCATTTTTCTCTTCTTGCGCAACCTGGCCGCCACGGTGATTCCCAGCGTTGCCGTTCCGCTTTCGCTGGTTGGTACCTTTGGTGTGATGTATTTGCTCGGCTACAGCCTTAACAACCTCAGCTTGATGGCCTTGACCATTTCCACGGGGTTCGTGGTGGACGATGCCATCGTCATGATCGAGAACATCACCCGCTACATCGAAGAGGGCGAGCCGCCCATGCAGGCGGCGCTAAAAGGGTCCGCGCAGATTGGCTTCACTATTGTTTCGCTGACCATCTCCCTGATTGCCGTGCTCATTCCGCTCTTGTTCATGGGCGATATTGTCGGGCGGCTCTTCCGCGAGTTTGCCGTCACCCTGGCCGTCACCATTTTGATGTCCGCCATCGTCTCTTTGACGCTGACGCCCATGATGTGCTCGAAGCTGCTCAGGCATTCTCCGGAAGCCGATCAGACCCGGTTCTATCGAGTCACCGAGCGGGGCTGGAAGGCCATTATTTCGTTTTACGACCGCACGCTTCAGGTGGTTCTGCGCCATCAAACCGAGACTCTCCTGGTTGCTGCCGCCACGCTGGTCCTTACGATCCTGCTCTATATTTACATTCCCAAGGGATTCTTCCCGATTCAGGATACCGGCGTCATCCAAGGCGTTTCCGAAGCCGCGCAAACGGTCTCTTTCCAGGAAATGTCCACCGAGCAGCAGGCGCTCGGCAAAATCATTTTGCAGGATCCTGCCGTTGAGAGCTTGTCGTCGTTTATTGGCATCGACGGAACCAACACCACGCTGAATAGCGGCCGCATTCTGATCAATCTGAAGCCGCTCGACCAGCGCAAGATCAGCGCTAGTGACGTCATCCGCCGGTTGCAGCCGGAATTGGCCCGCGTGCCCGGAATTACCCTGTACATGCAGCCGGTGCAGGATATCAGCGTCGAGGATCGGGTAAGCCGCACACAGTTCCAGTACACTTTGGAAGATCCCAGCGCCAGCGAACTGGATTCCTACGCACCCCAGATGGTGGAACGACTGAAGGAGATGCCCGAATTGCGCGATGTGGCAAGCGACCAGCAAGTCGGAGGCTTGCGCGCCACCGTAGTCTTCGACCGCAACACCGCGTATCGCCTGGGCATTACGCCTTCCACCATCGATCAGACCCTCTACGACGCTTATGGCCAGCGTGAAGTCTCCACGATTTTTACCCAGTTGAACCAATACCACGTGGTGCTGGAGGTGAAACCGAATTTTCAGAAGAATCCCCTGGACCTACGCGACCTTTTCATTCGCACTAACGCGCCCACCACCGCGGTGGGTTCCGCGGGATTGGTTTCGGGCGGATCGGCGGCTACGCAGTTATACGGACCCACCAGTTCCTTGACCGCCGCCACCACCAGCCTCTCGAACTCCACCTCCTCTTCCGGGCTCTCGTCCACGATCGGTTCGGATAGCGCCTTCGGTGGGGGCCAGATCGCGTCCACTTCCCAATTTCCCAACGGCGGTCAGGTGCCGCTGGCGGCCTTCACGCACATCGAGGAGATGAACTCTCCCATCACCGTAAACCACCAGGGCCAGTTTCCGGTGGTGACCCTCTCTTTCAATCTCGCGCCGGGCGCTTCCCTGGGTGACGCCGTCCAGGCGGTAAACAAAGTAAAGAAAGAGATCAACATGCCACCGAGCATTCAGGGGGCTTTTCAGGGTACGGCGGCCTCTTTCCTGGCCTCTCTCTCCAACGAGCCCATCCTGATTTTGGCGGCCCTGGTAACGGTTTACATCGTTTTGGGCGTCTTGTATGAAAGCTATATTCACCCCGTCACCATCCTGTCCACGCTGCCTTCCGCGGGAGTGGGCGCCCTCCTATCACTCATGATCTGTCGGGTTGATTTCAGCGTGATTGCGCTGATTGGTTTGGTCTTGCTGATCGGCATTGTGAAGAAGAACGGCATCATGATGATCGACTTTGCCCTCGACGCGGAGCGCAAGGAAGGGATGACGCCGGTGAATGCCATCTACCAAGCCTGCTTGCTGCGTTTCCGGCCTATCATGATGACCACCATGGCGGCATTACTGGGTGGCGTACCCTTGGCGCTGGGCACCGGCATGGGTTCGGAACTGCGCCGGCCCTTGGGGATTGCCATGGTCGGGGGGCTTATCCTAAGCCAGTTGCTTACGCTCTACACGACTCCGGTCATCTACCTCTGGTTTGACCGTTTGGCTCTACGCCTCTCGGGGGAACGGAACGGCAGGCGTGGCGCTGAGTCGGCCCTTGCCGAGTGAGCGACGAGTTGAAGGCCGGAATGGGGTACGTGACCAGTGGAAAGAGAAGAGCGAAGTCAAAAGGCAAAAGTCAAAGCCGAGGATGCCCCTACTTTTGCGTTTTGCCTTTTGACTTGCTTTCCGGCTGCTTCCTGGCCGCTACCTGTTTCATTCGGATTTTGTTGAAGTACCATGAATATTTCTGAACCCTTCATCCGCAGACCGATCGCTACCACCCTCCTGGTCATTGCCATCTCGTTGGCCGGGGCGGTGGCTTTCCGCCTGCTACCGGTGTCGCCGCTTCCCCAGGTGGATTTCCCGACGATTTCGGTGAACGCCGGTCTACCGGGCGCCAGTCCCGAGATTATGGCTTCCGCGGTGGCTACCCCCCTCGAGCGCCAGTTCAGCCGCATCGCCTCCGTTACCGAGATGACCTCCTCGAGCAGCCTCGGCAACACCAGCATTACCTTGCAATTCGATTTGAACCGGGACATCAACGCTGCCGCGCGCGACGTGCAGGCCGCCATCAACGCCGCCCGCGGCTACCTGCCAACCAATCTTCCCAATAACCCGACCTATCGCAAAGTAAATCCGGCCGATTCACCGATCTTCATACTCGCCCTTACTTCCGATGTGCTGGGCAAAGCCCAGATGTACGACGCGGCATCGTCGATTCTGGCCCAGAAACTTTCGCAGGTGAGCGGTGTAGGCCAGGTAATCGTCGGCGGGAGCGCGCTGCCGGGGGTTCGGGTGGAGCTGAATCCGACTGCCTTGAACAAATATGGCATCGGTCTCGAGCAGGTTCGCGGCGTCTTAAGCAACGCGAACTCCAATACTCCCAAGGGGCATTTTTCGGACGGTAACCGCATAGAGGAAGTGGGCGCCAACGATCAGCTCTTCAAGGCCATCAACTACTCCCCCCTGATCGTTGCTTACCGCAAGGGTTCGGCCGTGCGGATCTCCGATGTTGGCGAAGCGGTGGACGCCCCGGAAGAGATTCGAGCGGCGGGTTACTCGAACGGCAAGCCCTCCATTCTAATCATCATCTTCCGCCAGCCGGGCGCCAATATCATCGACACCGTGGATGGCATTCGCGCCGCCCTTCCCCAGTTAAAAGCGGCTATTCCCCAAGCCATCAACATGCAAGTGGCGATGGATCAGACCTTGACCATCCGCGCCTCCGTGCAGAACGTTGAAAGCACACTGGTTATTTCGGTACTCCTGGTGATTCTGGTCGTTTTCGTTTTTCTGCGGAATCCCCGTACCACTTTCATCCCCAGCGTCGCCGTCCCGGTATCGCTGATCGGGACTTTCGGCGTCATGTACCTATTGGGATATAGCCTCGACAATCTGTCGTTAATGGCGCTCTGCATCTCCGCCGGCTTTGTGGTTGACGATGCCATCGTGGTCATCGAGAACATCTCCCGCTATTTGGAAAAGGGCATGAATCCCTTCCAAGCGGCGCTCGCGGGAGCGAAAGAAATTGGTTTTACGGTAGTGACGATCAGCATCTCGCTGGTTGCGGTCTTTATCCCCTTGTTGCTCATGGGAGGAATTGTAGGACGGCTCTTCCGCGAGTTTGCCGTAACTCTCGCCGTCGCCATCACCGTTTCCATGGTGGTCTCGCTCACCGCGACTCCCATGATGTGCGCTCACCTCTTGAAGGAACACGAATCCCATGGCTGGATGTACAGAAACAGTGAGCGGGCCTTTAACTGGGTGGTAAATCTGTACGGAAGAAGCTTGTCCACTGTGCTGCGCTTTCCGGGAATTACCCTAACGGTGCTGCTGGCCACCATTGCGCTCAATGTTTACCTTTATATTCACGTGCCCAAGGGATTCTTTCCCCAACAGGATAACGGACGGATGATGGGCGCGATTCAAGCCGATCAGGACACCTCATTTCAAGCGATGGACAGGATTCTGCGGGAGATCGTCAACATCGTCATCTCCGACCCGGCCGTTGACACCGTGGAAGGATTCGCTGGCGGCCAGGGCGCCATGAACAGCGCGCGGATGTTCATCTCGCTCAAACCGCCGGAAAAAAGAAACATCAGCGCCGACCTTATCATTGCGCGCCTGCGTCCCAAGCTCGCCCGGGTGCGCGGCGCCACGCTGTATATGCAGGCCTCCCAGGACGTGCGAGTGGGCGGGCGCTTCGGCGCCGCCCAGTATCAATTCACCATGCGCGGTGACAATCTGAAGGATTTGCAATCCTTCGGCCCCCGCATGTTGCAGGAGTTGAGAACCGTTCCGGTGATCACGGACGTGAACACCGATCAGCAGGACCAAGGGCTCCAGGCTTACGTGCAGTACGATCGTGCTACCGCCGCGCGCTTCGGCATTTCGCCGCAACTGATTGACAATGTCCTTTACGATGCCTTCGGCGAACGCCAGGTCTCCACCATGTACACGCCGCTCAATCAATATCATGTGGTCATGGAAGTGGCGCCGGAGTTTTGGCAGAATCCCCTGACCCTCCGTCAAATCTATGTGCAGTCGCCCAGCGGGCCGGAAGTCCCTCTCGGTGCTTTCACAGAGTCATCCTCGATTACAGCGCCGCTCGCAGTGAACCACCAGGGGCTCTCACCGTCGGTGACCATCTCCTTCAATCTTCGGCCGGGAATCGCGCTGGGAGACGCTGCGGACGCTATCACGGACAAGGCCAGAGATATTGGTCTACCTTCCACCATTCGCACCGGTTTCGCCGGGACCGCACAAGCCTATCAGGATTCGCTGGGGAGCGAGCCGCTGCTGATTGCCACCGCGCTCGTTTCCGTTTACCTGGTCCTCGGAATCCTCTATGAAAGCTACGTTCATCCCGTTACCATTCTCTCCACGCTGCCATCGGCGGGCGTGGGCGCGCTTCTGGCGTTGATGCTCACGCATACGGAACTGACGGTGATCGCCATCATCGGGATCATCCTGTTGATCGGTCTGGTGAAGAAGAACGGCATCTTGATGATCGACTTCGCGCTTTCGGCCGAGCGCAACGAAGGCAAGAATTCACGCGATGCCATCTATGAAGCATGCTTGTTGCGCTTCCGACCCATCCTGATGACCACCATGGCGGCGATGCTGGGTGCTCTGCCGCTCGCCCTCGGCACCGGCATGGGCTCGGAATTTCGCCGTCCCTTGGGAATTGCGATTATCGGCGGGCTGGCTGTCAGCCAGTTGTTGACGTTGTACACGACTCCTGTGGTGTACCTCTATTTTGATAAGTTGCAGAACTGGCGGTATCGGGTTCGCGGGACAGGACCCGAGAGGATCATGCCCTTGTCGCCGGAGGGGTAGGCTGCCGAAGGCAGAGAGCTGAAAGCAGTCGGCAGAACGCAGAAAGCGGAAGGGAGTAGGTAGATGGATAGATGGCAAGTGCGAAGTCAAAAGTCAAAAGGCAAAAGGCAAAAGTCAAAAGTGAGGGCGCAGGCACTTTTGTCTTTTGACTTTTGCGCTTTGCCTTTTGACTTGTCTGTCCGCCGACTGCCAACTGGCTTCTGCCTGCTGCTTTCCGCCTTCTGCCTACTACTTCCTTCCTGCATGGTGGGCCCGAACTATAAGCGCCCGCCTGCCCCCGTGCCGCCAGCTTACAAGGAGTTGCCCCCACCGAACTCTCCCCAGGCGTCGGAGTGGGCGCCTGCACAGCCCAACGATGCCCTTGCCCGCGGAAAATGGTGGGAAATCTACAACGACCCGGAACTCAATGCGCTGGAAGAACAGGTCAGCATTTCCAACCAAAATGTCAAAGCGGCAGAAGCGCAATACCGTGAGGCGAAACTGAATGTGCGAATCGCCCGCTCCTACCTCTACCCAACGATTACCGCCTCGCCATCCATTGTGAACTCACGAACGCCCGTTACCGGAATCGCCAACGGCGTGGCCTTTACGCGTACCACGTACGATCTGCCCGTGGATGTGTCCTACGAAGCCGATGTCTGGGGAAGTGTTCGACGGGAATTTCAGGCTATTGCGGAGGCCGCACAAGTAAGCGACGCCCAGTTGGAGAGCGCGCGCCTTTCTTACCAGGCGGAACTTGCGCAAGACTACTTTGAGTTGCGGGGTACCGATGGCGAGAAGACATTACTCGACGCGACCGTGACGTCCTATCAGGATTACCTCAAGCTCACACAAGACAGATTCAATAATGGCGTGGCATCGGGCTCGGATGTTGCTCAAGCGCAAACCCAATTGAACACGGCGCGGGCGCAACTGATCGATTACGATGTGGCTCGCACACAGTATGAGCATGCCATCGCCGTCCTAGCGGGAAAGGCCCCCGCGGACCTCACGATTTCCGCCGGCGCCATCAAGATCACGCCTCCACCTGTGCCGGTGGGAGTTCCTTCGACGCTCCTCGAACGCCGGCCCGACATCGCCACAGCCGAACGCCAGATGGCCGCAGCGAATGAGCAAATCGGAATCGCCCAGGCGGCCTTCTATCCTACAATCTCCATCAGCGCTTCGGCGGGCCTTGAAAGCGCGGCATTCCTAAAGTGGATCTCTTGGCCCAGCCGCTTCTGGTCCGTGGGACCGCAATTAGCGGAGACCGTTTTCGATGCCGGCCGCCGCCGCGCTACGGTTCAACAAATGCAAGCTGCCTACGACGCCACGGTAGCTACTTATCGCCAAACCGTTCTCACTGCCTTCCAGCAAGTCGAGGACAATCTCTCGGCGCTGCGCGTTCTTGAGAACGAAGCGCAAGCCGAGAACGAAGCTGTGCAAGCTGCCCAAAATTCGCTGGATATTTCCACTTACCAGTACAAAGCCGGCACCGTCAACTACCTTACCGTAATCACCGAGCAGGCCATTCTGCTTCAAGATCAGGTGCAAGCGCTGAATATCCTGACCCGCCGCATGAGCTCGAGCGTTGTTCTGGTCGAAGCCCTGGGCGGCGGCTGGAACACCTCAAAACTTCCCACAGTGCAAATGATGAAGAGCGGCAAATAGGGTTGCATCATCATCGGGTTTGGTTCATTCTTTGGGCCATGAATGCGCCCGGAAGTGGCCGCCTTCGAATTCCGTTGATTGCCGCCATCACCGCCTTCGGGTTGCACCTCGTCGGTAACCCGCACTACGGATATTTCCGCGATGAACTCTACCTCATCATTTGCGGGGACCGTCCGGGATGGGGATACGTTGACCAACCCCCGGTAACGCCGCTGCTTGCGGCTGCGTCGCAGTTGTTCGGCCACTCGCTTGTGCTTCTGCGCGCCCTCCCCGCATTCTTCGCCGGTGCGGCTGTCTACGTTACGTGCTTGCTGGCCGCGGAATTGGGTGGAGGCGCCTTCGCCCAGATCCTGGCTGCGTTCGTCGTGTTCTTGGCGCCCGTACTGATGAATTTCGGGATGAAGGTATCGCCGGACGTGGTCGGACTTTGGCTATGGCCGCTGGCGGCGCTTTACACGTTGCGCTTGACGAAAGGCGCCGATCCGCGCTGGTGGTTGGCGGTGAGCGCCATTATTGGCGTCTGCCTGGAGAGTAAATACACGGTCGTGTTCTTCTTCGCGGCATTGCTGCTGGCCCTGCTCCTCACGCCCGAACGGAGAATCTTCTTCTCTCGCTGGTTCCTGGCGGGTTGCGCGGTCTGCGGCCTGATTGCGTTGCCGAATTTCCTTTGGCAAGTGCACTACGGATTTCCCACGCTGGAATTCCTGCGCAACGCCGGGCACGGCAAGAATCTGATCGTCGGGCCCGCGCAGTACTTGTTTCAGCAACTTCTGATTACCAATGTGTTCCTTTCGCTAGTGTGGGTGATCGGTCTGGCTTGGCTTCTGTGGAACGCGCGCCTGCGTTTCCTGGGCTACACGTATATCGTGCTGATCGGCTTCATGATCGTGCTGCACGGAAAGCACTACTATCCCGCCGACGTTTACCCGTATCTGATGGCCGCGGGGGGCGTGGCCATCGAAGTCTGGACGAATCGACGGAAGGCGCTTCGGCCGGTCGTGGCCGCCGCCGTTATCGCATTGGGACTTGTTTTCGTTCCTTTCGCCATGCCCATCTTGCCGGAAGCGCAGGCGGCTTGGTATACAAACTGGCTGTTCCGGACGCTGCACATTTCCCGCGAAACCGTCGCGACGGAACATAATCGCCTACCATCGCTTCCCTCTGACTGGGCCGATATGCACGGCTGGCCTGATCTGGCCGCGACCGTCGCGAAAGTTTATCAGTCCCTGCCGCCCAGTGACCGCGCCCAGGCCGTCATCGCCGCCAGTAACTACGGTGAAGCGGCGGCCATCGATTTCTTCGGACGAAAGGATGGATTACCCCCGGTGCTGAGCGGCCACAACCAGTATTTCCTCTGGGGGACGCATGGCTACAGCGGTAATGTGGTCATCGACGTGGCGGGTGATTGCGGCGCCCGCGAGCACTTGTTCGCCTCCTCCGAACTCGCCGCAACCTTTACGTCGCCCTGGGTCCAACCCTTTGAAAACGGCATTCCCATCATGATCTGTCGCGGAATCCAGCGGCCCCTACCGGAGGTTTGGCCCACGGTCAAAAGGTACCGGTAGCCCAAATTTCACACCCAACCGTTTTCACCAACACCCGTGGCGGGCAAATGCATCGACGATCGGCGGCCGCTCCCCTGAATCAGGATTTCGTTTTTGGCCACCTGGATGTCGCGCAGTCCGCCAAAGTCTTCCGGCACCTGTGCGAGAAAGCTCAAGTAGTTGACGGTTACTTTTCCCTTTGCGGGAACAATGGAGAAGGTCGGTGTATCAAACAGGGGCGACACCGCGAATGCCTCTCGCCGCAGAATCGGCCAAGGTGTCGAACCGAATTCCAGCCCGCGCGTTTGGCAGCGCCCATTCCACGGGGCTACGTTTCTCGATTGGTTCTCTTCCCAAACTGCCACCCAGGGAAAATCGCTGCGGCGAAAACAGTAGCCCAGCAGCAGGCGATTGGGCTGGTTTAGCGCGGCGATGTATTGCACCTGTCGTCGCGGATTCAGCAAAACCGACACGATGAATCCCATCCCTTCGCGCGCGAACGGGCTGGTGAGATCGGTGCTTCCACCATTTTGCAGCGGGGCAAAGGGCCAATGAAAGTTGCGCCCAGGTGCGAGTTCCTCCTTTCCTCCGTAAGTGCCCGCGCCGGTTCTTCCCCGAGTCGCAGGGATCGAGACGCGGCTGATATCGTGCCCCAGAAAGGGCGGACTCAGGGTGACGTGTTGGGTCCAATGGAAGAAGTGGTCGGCTTTCTTTTCGTTCGTTACGGTCTCGGTGAAATAGGCCACAGACTCGCCGCGCAGCAGGCGGAGTTCACGGCTGAAGCGCAGGCCGGCCACTGGCAGGGGAACCGCGAGGGTCAGGCTGACCTCTCGCGAAGTCGCGCGCAGCCTGGTCTTTTGCCATCGGGCCGAAGGCGCCTCCCCGTGCGTCGAGAGCCCTTGCGCCGCTTCTTCCTCCGAAGGCGGGCCGAAATAATCGAGACAGATATTGTGCCCGGCGATGCCGGACAGCAGCTTACCTTCATTTATAGGACCGTATACCGCCGCGTGCTTTTCCGCCCGATATTGGTAAGGCTCCATCGATTTCCACGGTGGAACCCAAAGGGGATTGAGGACGGGCAATCCCGTGCCGGCAAGAAACTGGAATCCTGCAATGTGGCCGCCTCCAGGCAGAGTCACCATTTGGACGAGGTCATTCTGAAGCGTGTAGGCCTCGCGCCCATTCCACTTCGTTTTCATACATGCAAGTTTTGTGGTCATTAGAATAATTTCCCTTTCGCGATGAGGGGTTTGCTAACCTTGGTCCGCGCAAGATAATGCCTCACTGTTTCGGTGCTGGCAAGCCCCTTTCCTGGAATGCCATTCCGCCCACGGGAACCAGAGCTCCGCCTTCCACCGCGATTGCCGCACCGGTTATGAAGGAGGCGAGATTGCTGGCGAGAAAAGCGATGACGTGAGCCACTTCCTCCGGCTTCCCCATTTTCCCGCGCATGTGCAATCGGTCGCAGGCCGCGAGCGCGCCTTCCGGATCGGGGCCAAGTGACGCCGACCAGCGCAACATCGGTGTATCGATGGCGCCGGGCATCACGCAATTCGCGCGAATGTTTTGCCTGGCGTAATCGAGCGCCAGGCAACGCGTGAGCCCCAGGATGCCATGCTTGCTGACGACGTAGTGCACGGAGTTGCTCACCGCGCCAACCGATTGCGCTGACCCTGTGTTCACAATGGCGCCGCCACCGCGCTTGATCATGATGGGAAGCGCATACTTCGACATCAGGAAGGCGCTCTTCAGGTTGACGTTGAGTACCAAATCCCACTCCTCCTCTGAGCAAGTGGTCGCCGAAGCATAGCGCTGGATGCCGGCATTGTTGACCAGGATGTCGATACCCCCAAACTTCCTCGTGATCTTTGCAATGCCGGCCTCAACTTGAGCGCGCTTACTGACATCGAAGGAGAAGGATTCGACTCGGCCGCCGGATTGACGCAGTTCCCTTGCGGCGCGCCGGCCGGATTTTTCGTCACGGTCCACAAGGGCCACTGCCGCGTGCCGTTGGGCGAGCTCCTGGCAAGAGGCTAGGCCGATTCCCGAGGCTCCACCGGTAACGACCGCAACTTTGTTTTGAAAGTCCATCGTGTGGGCTCCTCCTTTCCATTCTGCCTTCTGCCACGCGCTCGCAGCCTTCCTTTCTCGTTCCACACTTCCGTCATCCTAATTCTCCCCACATCAGATTTGAAGCGTCTCAGCACGGCAGAAAACCCCAAGGCAAGCGGCGAAATGGGGGTACCGGTATCATTGTGCGAGACACGTTGCGTATGAGCGCCATCATTCCCTCGAGGGCGGGAATCCAGTTGCTGTGCCATCGCCATGCTGACCATGACCTAACATGGGCAGGATGCCCGTGCCACTTACCGCGTCTACTGCCCTCGCATCAAACGACTTTCTCCTTTGTTTTCCTAAACATAATGGAGAGAAGACAATAACTAGCTTATTTTTCATGAACATAATGGAGAGGCTGATATCGGACATATTTTCTCTATTTGTTTTCAATAACATAATGGAGGTTACCTGCATTTTTCCCCCCCGCGTTTTTTCGCTACTTGGCGCCGGGGAGTAAATAACTCTTTTGATTTCAATAATATATGTCTTTGCAAGATTTCGCCGCTTCGCAATTAACCCCTTTTGTTTCTGTTACATAATGGAGAGCCTCGGCCATTATGGTAACGCCGAACCTTAGTTCAGATAGTCGGTTCGACCTTAATTTTTAACATCTCTAGACGTCAGCTCCCCGTTCCGTACGTTGAAAAGCACATTCGTCTGCCGCCAAAGTCGGCAGACGCTGGAAGCTTCCATGATCGGCGTCAGCACGGTATTTTCGTCTCTGGGGCAGCTACAGTACGTGGCGCGGGCAGGCTGCCCTTATTCCTGCCCACTCAGGTGATGGCTAAACTGGCCATGCAAGCAACAACACCTCACCCTTGACTCTAGACTAGACCCATGAGCCATGGCAAAGTCAACACAATTGTTATCAATTTTCCTACCGGTAGGTAAAAATTCTACAAAGATAGGTTTCATTTCCTACCGGTAGGAGTGCATGATCCCAGATTGGGGATTTTGGGGGCGTCAGAGGGGCGGTTCGCAGGTGTGGCTGTGCAAGTTATCGAGCGAACGTAACCTTCGGCTTGCAGCGAAAGATGAAAATGCTAGGCTAACTACCCTTTTGGTTCACGAAGGGTGGCTCGCCGAGCGCCGGGGTGGTCATCGCCTGAAGACAAGAACATCAAGTCTCAATCAGCATTACCCCCTACGGCCTCCTCGACTATTTATTTCGAGTTCGCGATCAGCGGGGGTAGGACTAACTCAAAATACACCAGTGGATCTTGTTTGTAAGTCACCCGAACGACCTCGCGGAATCCGCATTTTGCATAAAAGGCTCCGGCTCCTGCTTCGGCGTTGAAGGCATCAAGACGGATGGCATCAGCGGGCCAGGCGTGCGCGACGGCTTCTGCCTTTTTCAGCAGGAGGCGGCCAACTCCCTTGCGCTGGAAGTCGGGATCGACGGCCATGCTGGTCAGATACAGGGGTCTTCTTGCCGCAGTGAAATAGGCGGTATCGATGGCCCAAGGCTTCTTTGTGGCCAGGCGCAGGGTGCCGATGATACGACTGCTGGTGCGCGCAATCAACATTCGCGAAAACTTGGGCTTCCGCAGTTCGCTCAGTACGCCCCGCTCCGTTTGCCCTGACGACCAGTGTCCCTGGCCGAACCGGCGGGTGAGGTCCTCGGCAACAGCGCGGTGAAGCGCCGCGAGCACGGCTGCATCAGAGTTGGTTGCGGCTGAAAAAAACAGTTTCATCTCTTGTCCAGCCAGATGACATTCGCTCGAAACTGATTTGCCATTCTATCCTTTTCTGAACGGTCCCGCGTTGCGCAACTTTGCTGCCAGGATACGTCACTCAGCGGCCGGATAGCAATTTGGACAAGTCCGGTTCGCGAACCGCCCCTACGAATAGGTGGTTGATGGCGGCCACGGCTTCCCGTGGCACCAGACGCCACCCTGGCTGGCCAACACATTCCGGCATGCGGGACAACGACTGATGAAAAATCCGTGCATTGATCCTGCTCGGAGCGTTATAACTTTGCTTTGTGGGCTTTTGTCCCCTAATCAATGGGCGACTCCGCCGACCGCGGGACCGATTGTCAGGAAGGGTAAATCATCCGATGATGCGCACTGTCTTAACGTCTGGACGAACCGGCTGCAAGCTTGCTTTTCTTGGGTGGATAACTTTTACACTGGTTGCTCCGCGAGGTCATGCGCAGCAGCCCACCGGCGCCACGCCGAACCGCGCGCCCCTTCAAGAGAACGCCTTCTATCCTTTGCCGCTCACCTCCGTGCGGCCCACGGGCTGGCTGCTGCGGGAACTGCAAATCCAGGCGAACGGCCTCAGCGGCCACCTTGACGAGTTCTGGCCCGACCTTGGCCCCGATAGCGGCTGGTTAGGAGGGAAGGGCGAAAGCTGGGAACGGGGACCCTACTACCTCGATGGGTTGGTGCCCTTGGCCTATTTGACGGGCGATGAGCGGTTGATTGCGAAGGCGAAAAAGTGGGTAGACTGGACGCTGGAAAACCAGCAATCCGACGGGTGGATCGGCCCCGCAAGCATGACGGACTGGTGGCCGAATTACGTCATGCTGAAAGTGCTAACCCAGTATCAGGAGGCCACGGGCGATGCGCGCGTCATTCCGCTGATGCAAAAATACTTCGCGTTCCAGGCGCACCATCTGGACGATCGGCCGCTCAAGGAATGGGAACTCTATCGCTGGCACGACGAAGTGCTGAGTATTCTCTGGCTCTACAATCGCACCGGTGACAGCAGCTTGCTGGATCTGGCGCGCCGCCTGCACAACCTGGGACACGACTGGGAAACGCAGTTCGCCGACTTCCGCTACACGCGCAAGACGGGAAAAGAGGAGAGGACGTTCTCGCAGCATGGCGTAAACAACGCCATGGCGATGAAGGCTGCCGCCGTCTGGTGGCTGTTGACGGGAAACCAGAGCGATCGCGAAAGCCTTAACCAAATGTTGAGCGCTCTTGATCGCTATCACGGCCAGGCGTTCGGACTATTTTCCGCGGACGAGCACTACGCTGGACTTGACCCTTCACAGGGGACGGAATTGTGCGCGGTGGTGGAGGCGATGTTCTCCTTGGAGACTGATATTGCGATTCTCGGTGACCCTGCGCTGGCGGATCGCCTCGAAAGGATCGCTTACAACGCCCTGCCCGGAACGCTGACGGACGATCTGTGGGGCCACCAGTACGATCAGCAGGCCAACCAAGTCATGGTTAGTGTTGCGAACCGGCGCTGGTCAACGAACGGGCCGGAGTCAAACATCTTTGGTCTGGAGCCGAATTTCGGCTGCTGCACCGCCAACATGCATCAAGGTTGGCCCAAGTTCGTGGCTAATTTGTGGATGGCGACGGCGGATGGCGGGCTCGCGGCCGTCGCTTATGGTCCTAGCGAAGTGTCAACGCAGGTTGGCAATGGAGTGCCCATCAGTATCGCGGAGACCACCGATTATCCCTTTCGCGAAACCGTCACTCTCGTGGTAACGACTCCTCGTTCCGTGAAATTCCCTCTGGTGTTGCGGGCACCCGCTTGGGCTGCGGGCTCGACCGTGGCCCTAAACGGGACCGTGTTTGCAGAGTTGAAGGCTGGGGGATTCTACCGGATGGAACGTAAATGGAAGACTGGCGACACGTTGGAACTCCATTTCCCGATGAAAGTGGCTAATTCCACGTGGTACCACAACTCCGTTGCCGTGGAACGCGGGCCGCTGGTTTTTTCTCTGAAAATCGGCGAGAACTGGTCCCGTCTTCGGCAAGTGGGACCCGCTACCGATTGGGAAGTCTACCCGACGACACCTTGGAACTACGCTTTGGTTACCGATCCGAAGAACCCGGAACCGTCCTTCACGGTCACTGAACTTCCGGTGGGACGTCAACCTTTCAGCCTGGAAGGCGCGCCCGTGGAAATTGCCGCGAAGGGGCGCCGGCTGCCGGGTTGGCAAGTCGAGGATGATTCGGCGGGGCCGCTTCCCTTAAGCCCCGTAACCAGTGACCAGAGGGTGGAGACCATCTCGCTGGTTCCTTACGGAGCGGCCAAGCTGAGGATTACGGTGTTCCCGTTTACTAAGAACTAAACCGATTGGCCTTCATCGTCACTAGTCTCGGCCGCAACTTCATCAAGGTCTTCCGCCGTGACGGGAATACTCGAGGATTTGCTTCCTCGTCGCATCGCCACGATGCCGGTGCGCACCATTTCCAACACTCCGAATGGCCGCAGCACTTCCAGCAGGCGATCGATTTTCTCCTCGCCCCCAGTGATCTCGATGGTCAGAGAATCCGGCGAAACGTCCACCACGCGCGCTCGAAAGACGTTCACTAATTGGAGTACATGGGAACGCTCCTCGTGCTGGGCAGCCACCTTGATCATGGCCAGATCACGAGTTATTGCCGGCTCATTGGTGATGTCTTCCACCAGGAGGACGTTCACCAACTTGTAGAGGCTCGCTTCGATCCGGCGCGCCTGGTCCTGGTCTGCCTCGGCGGTGATCGTCATGCGCGAAACTTCCGGCTTTTCCGTGCGTCCCACCGTCAGTGAGTCGATGTTGAAAGCGCGGCGGCGGAACAGAGATGCAACTCGCGTCAGAACGCCGGGCTTGTTCTCAACGTGCACCACAAATGTTTTGAGCATATTCAGCTATTCGTCCTCGGCAGTCTCTTCCAGCGGGTTGGGCCGTCGGATCATTTCGTGCAGCGCGGCGCCCGCTGCCACCATGGGATAGACCGAATCTTCTTGCTCGACTTGGAAATCAATCAGCATCGGTCCTTCCAGTCGCCGCGCGGACTCTACGGCCGGCACCACCTGCGAGCGCTTGTTCACCACTGCGCTGCGGATTCCATAAGCGTCCGCCAGCTTGGCAAAGTTGGGACTCAGCAACGGAGTGGATTGGTAGTTTCGCTCGTAGAAGAACTCCTGCCATTGCCGCACCATTCCCAGGTAGCCATTGTTGATAATGGCGATGTGTATCTTCAGGTTCTCCTGAACCAGGGTGGCAAGCTCAGCCATGGTCATCTGGAAACCACCGTCGCCGACCACCACCCACACCTCCGCCTCGGGACGCGCAACCTTGACTCCGATGGCGGCGGGAAGCGCAAACCCCATTGTGCCAAGGCCGCCGGAGGTAATTAGCGAGAGGGGCGCTTCATGCTTGAAGTATTGCGCTTCCCACATCTGGTGCTGGCCGACATCGGTCACCACCACGGTGTCGCCGCCCCGAGTTTCCTGCCACAAGTCGTTAATGACGTGCGCAGCATAGAGGTGTCCGCTATCCGGCAGATTCTGGATGTCCCGCACCGCCGCGTCGCCCTTCAGTCCATCAATGTAACTCCGCCACTCGCTACAGTCGATCGCCTGGAGGCGCGGCAAGAGCTCCCGCAGAACCTCCCGCAGATCGCCGATGAGGGCCACATCAACCTTCACGTTCTTGTTGATTTCCGTCGGATCGATTTCCACCTGGATTTTTCGCGCCTTGGGTGCGTAGGTCTTCAAGTTGCCAGTAACACGGTCGTCAAAGCGCATACCCAGGGCGATGAGCAGATCGGCGTCCTGAATGGTGTGATTCACCCATGCCTCGCCATGCATTCCCATCATGCCTAGATTCAGCGGGTGGGAGGCGGGGAACGCGCCGAGGCCAAGCAGCGTCAGCGTCACGGGAATTCCCGTACGTTCTGCCAGATCTCGAACCTCGGCCATGGCACCGGAGATGAGGATTCCGTGCCCGGCAAGGATCACCGGTCGTTTCGCTTCCTGAATCAGCTCAAGGGCTTTGGTATAATCTGCAGCAGTGGGTGAGAGATCGGGCCGATAGCCCGGCAATTGTGGTTTCGCCGCTTCCCAATCGAACTCGCACGAGGACTGCTGTGCGTCTTTGGTGATATCAACCAGGACGGGGCCGGGACGACCGGACGCGGCCACATAGAACGCTTCCCGTAATGTGCGAGCCAGTTCGCTCGCATGGGTTACCAGGTAGTTGTGCTTGGTGATGGGCAGGGTCACACCGGTGATGTCCGTTTCCTGAAAAGCGTCCGAGCCGATCAGCTTGCTGCCCACCTGACCTGTGATGCAGACCACCGGGGAAGAATCCATCATAGCCGTCGCAATGCCGGTCACCATGTTGGTGGCGCCCGGACCGGAGGTGGCTACGGCCACTCCCACGCGCCCGCTCGCCCGCGCGTAGCCGTCGGCCATGTGCGTAGCGCCCTGCTCATGCCGCACCAATACATGGTGGATCTTGCTGTGCTTCAGCGCGTCATAGGCAGGAAGAATCGCCCCGCCAGGGTAGCCGAAGACGTGCTGCACGCCTTCCCGCTCCAGGCATTCCCAAAGGATCTCCGCTCCCGTCTTGATCATGTTTCCCGTTTCCTCTCGATCTTTACGACTTTTGTAGCGCGTGCCAAGCCCTGTACCACATTGTACAATAGGCGAGCGTCGCTTAGGACAACTCCTCTCACAAATGTGGAGCCACGGGCCAGCGCCCCCACTCTCGAACAACTCGTTTTTGCCGCCCAGCTAGGTGGTATCATCGTCCTGAAACGGGGAGGACCGCATGACCACACTTCATCGACCCACGAGAAGGCAGTTTGTTTCCTCGGCAGCGGCGGCTGCGGGAGCCGCTCTTCTGCCCAATATGCCTATGGCAAGCCCTGCTAAGGACGCGACGGCGAGCGCGTCCGGCAAAGCGACGCGGCCAAACAGCAGGGAGAAAATCCCCTGGAGTGTCGAACCTTTTCCTTTGAAACAAGTCCGTCTGCGTAAGGGGCCCTTCCTTGACGCGCAACTCGCTGACCAGCGTTACTTGCACTTGCTTCCCTCCGACCGGCTTCTTCACACTTTCCGCCTGAACGCCGGGCTTTCTTCCTCGGCGCAGCCTTTGGGAGGGTGGGAGAAGCCTGACAGCGAGGTGCGGGGACATTTCGCCGGTGGCCACTACTTGTCGGCCTGCGCTTTGATGTACGCCAGCACAGGCGATGGTGAGTTGAAGGATAAAGCAGATGGGTTGGTCGCTCAACTCGCCGAATGTCAAAGGGCCCATCGGGATGGTTACCTAAGCGCGTTCCCGGAAGAGTTCTTCGATCGCCTGCGCGAAGGGCGCCCGGTCTGGGC
>JBKQVI010000508.1:0-32267 GCA_052139985.1 Terriglobia bacterium | reverse complement strand
AGACGGCAGGTACGGGAACTTTCTTCATCGACTCGCTCGCCCCAGCGAATGGCGAATGGCCGGCGGACAACTTTCGCTTAGGCGGGTTCGGCCAGCCGCTCTTTTCCGATGACCTCATCAGGGGAGTCGAGTACCCCACGAGCATCAATGTTGCCGACCAATCCCGAGTTTCATTGGGCGGAATCGTGGGCCTCAATATTCCGCCCGAGGGTTATACCAGCCAACCAGCGGTCGTGGGAGTCGCTGCCGGCGGCCACGTTCACCAAGCTTTCATGGAATACGTCCAGCGAATCCGCGCCGTGCCCCCGCGGCAATTCATTACTTACAACTCCTGGTACGATCTGCAGGGCACGGCCATGACCAACGACCTGTTGCTCGAGCGCGTCCAGCAGTTTAAGGATCTGCTCGTCAATAAGTACGGTATTCATATCCAGTCGTTCCTGCTCGACGACGCGTGGGACGACGACCAGCACAACATCTGGGTTCCCGATCCCCACCGTTTCCCGACGAGCTTCCGCGACCTCTCCACCGCACTCCACGGGATCGATAGCCACCTCGGCCTGTGGGTGGGCCCGATCGGCGGCTACGATCTGCGCCATTTTCGCGTGGACGCTGGCCGAAAGATGGGCATGGAAATCACCAGCAACGGCGAGTACCTGTGTCTTGCCGGACGCAATTACAGCCGCTACTTTCGTGAGACCCTAGTGGGGATGGTGCGCAATTTCGGCGTCAATCAGTTCAAGCTCGATGGCCTGCCGTTCGGTTGCAACGATCCCACTCACGGCCACCCGGTCGGCATCTATTCTCGGGAAGCCGACCTGCGCTCTTTCCTCGGAACCCTGGAGGCTTTGCGTGCGGAGAATCACGAGATATTCCTCGACGTCACCACCAGCACCTGGCTCAGTCCCTGGTGGCTGCGCTGGGCCGACACCATCTGGGAGGGAGGCGCGGACTACGGCTACCTTGAGAGCGTCCCCACGCTCACCGAACGCCAGAGTTCCATGAACTATCGCGACCTCGTGCTCTACGACGATTTCGTTCGACACCAAGTGCAATTTCCCATGTCGTCGCTGTGGACGCAGAGCGTCATCAAGGGCACGTACTTGGAACTGGGAGGCAAGGACGAATCGCTTGAGGACTGGAAGGACCACCTCGTGAACTTCCTGGGCGTGGGCAGCCAGTTGAACGAATTGTATCTCACGCCCTCGATCCTGAAGCCTGCCGAATGGGACGCGCTGGGCCATGCGCTCCAGTGGTCAGTGGCCAATACCCATCCGCTGCTCGATAACGGCGCCTGGGTGCAGGGCGACCCCGCCAAACGCGAGCCTTATGGCTACGTGCATTACTCGCCGGAGAAAACCGTCCTGATGCTGCGCAATCCGTTTGTGCGGCCCACGGTGGCGAGCGTGAAACTCGACGAAGCGGCGGGATTCGAGCGCAGCGACCGGACCTTTCGCGCCGAAGTCATGTACCCGTACCGGGAAATCCTGCCTGGACCGGTCCGCTACGGCGACACGCTTCGCGTAAACCTCGATGGCTATGACCACCAGATTGTCGAATTGCGTCCAGTGGCCGCGAACGAAGCGAGCCTTCTCGGTGTGCGTTATTCGCTTGGGCCCGAAGATCCCGGCGGAGCCAGTTTCAAGGTCTACGCTCCGGAGGGCGCAGATGTCTCCGGCGAACTGTCGAACCCCGCGGAGCTTGAAGGCGCAACCTTGGATGGCGAGAAGGTGAGGCTGCCGCAGTTCGGAAAGCTCCGAACGCTGGCCCTGCATTTCGGAAAGGCGGCGTCGCGCGAAAGCCAACCCACATTTTCCGCGCCTGTCATCCGCTCGTTACCGGACGGTACGGTGAAAGTCGTCATGACGGTCCAACTCCCGGCGGATTTCCGTGAGACCACTGCTTCGCTGCTCTTGGAATTCTCCGAACATGGTTCCGAGGCCAAAGCCCAAGCTCGCGACAACTCCAAGCCCGTAGCGGTCACCGTCCGGAAAAGCCCCCAAGGGCAGTGGCATTGGTTCAGCGTTAACCTCGCGCCCGGCAGCCACGCGCTGGAATTCGACGTGAAGTGCTCTGATACGGCAGAGAGTGGGACCCAACTCTCCGGTTGGCTCCGTACGAAGCGCGCCCTCGTTGCCAAGGATGTGCGCTTGACGTTCAAACCGGGCGAGAAACTGGGTGCGCCTCCTGCCAACTCGCTGCCGGCTTCGACGCAAATCCAAAAGCTAACCTACGCGTTGTTTGAGGAGAGGGTTGTCCCGCGCCAGAATTGAGAAGGTGTTCGCAGCTATACGGAGCGACATAAATTGTACCGGCGCTCTCCGAGCGCCGAACGGCGGTCAGAGACCGCCGCGCGCAATCACTTATGTCGCTCTCTGTAGAATCTCAAAACCGACATCTGCAATTCCCAGCCCAGAGAGTGCGCGACATAAAAGTTGAAAGCGAGATCCCCAGACGTGGCACGGGCAGTCTATATTGCTTCTGAGAGGCTCTATTTGCGCAAGAAGTCCAAGACGTTCGAGATGTCGCCTGAGCCAATCATGAGAGGACGCTTCGGAGTGAATTTCCAGGACGGCGGGCAATTCTGGCTTCGGTAAACCCAGATTTCACGAGGTTGCTGGCCGCCCGTGATTGGGGTGGCCGAGAACAGTCTGAATGCCGATTCGGAGCTGGTCGCCACGGACAGTGCTTTCCGGTCCGGGGGCTTCTCCCTCGATGGGGATCCCCCGCTCAATTGTAGCGCCAATCGTGGGTGCCAATCGTGGCTGCTCGAAGGCCCTTGAGCATGATGGTAACCTGTCAGCGTGTCTAACGTTCGCCGCCTGCGCCATACGGACTGCATTTTCTTCGTCACTGTGAACCTGCGTGCACGCTTCAGGCAATTCAACGAATCGGAATACGATTTGCTCATTCGCGTCTTCGAGGCTTCGCGACGGCGGCTGGGGTTTCCACTCATGGCGGGGTAGCGCATCAGAGTTGTTCCGCCGTTTGGAACTACCCTGCGGCTTTTATCTTTTCACAACATCTTCGGAATGCTATTACCAATTGACGAACTGCGGAGTAGCGCGGAAGGCGCACTACTCCGCGCTACCGGAGGGAGCACGGCGGTCCGCTTAATTCTGCCCGTCCCGGGCAAGTCACTTACTGGAGTTGGAGGTTCTTCCAATATGAATTGCCGGCGTAATGGTCCGGGACGAGGACGAGATCATAGAGCCTAATGACGACGGTCCGCTTCCGATAGGCCGCGAGATCAAGATGGATATGTTCCCAGTGGCGATCTTGCCGAAGTCCTGGTGTTGGCGCGCCCCCATCAATCATTTGCTCATGCACTTTAGCGTTATTCGCAAAAACTACCAAATGCCAGGTGCGCCGCGGATCCGCACCCACGTCGAAGGTCAGGGAAGGGCTATCGCTCATCTCGGCAGTCCGGCGCAACAATGCTCCTCGGACCTCATCCCGCGGCCAAATTGCAAGGACCTCACCATCTAAATAGGTGTCTCCACGAATTCCTTCAATCCCTCCGCCGGCGCCACCGAATCCGGCGCGTTCCAGAGTCCAGTCAGGATTCCACCATTGCGTAAGATTGGATAGCTTGAATAACTCAGGTTTCTGGGTGATGGGTTGTTGAGTGGGAATGACCAGGTTTTCACCCTGAAGTGTGGCGCCATGATCGAGGAGTATTTTTTCACCGATGACCACCGTCCGCGCTGCCAGGGCTTTGATGCTCTCATCTACGGGCGGCGTCAGCTTCAGGGGACCCATCGTGTCGCCGTAAATTCTGTCGTGCAATGCCGCTACTTCTCCGGCCGGCAGCGCGGACATCCCGTGCATGGCGGCAACGACGGAAGCGGCATTCGCGGCATTGCAGTCCGTATCGGCAAAGTCCGCCGCCGTAAACGCCAGGTTCTCTGTGGTCAAGAAATCACCCTTCCCGAACCAGACGCTGGCAGCCACAATCCCACCATTCACCACCGCGTTGTTGGTGGCGGGGTATTCGATACCCCACCGCTCATTGACCGCGCGAAATACCTCCTCGGGTGGCTTCCCCGCCTCCGCCATGGAGATGACCAGGTCCAGACATTGGCGATAGGGAGATAACGGTGATATCAGTTTTGCCGCCTTGCGGACGATTGCTTCGCTATCGGTCTCGACAAAACCCAGGCTGATCATTCCGGAAACAAACACGGCGCCATCGGCGCCTTCCGCATAGCCGTTGATATGGGTCAAACGGCGAGCCATTTCCGCCGAAACATTGGGCATGCCCGGCGCAAGAGTGCCATACACATCGCTGCTGAATTGCGGGCCGATCGTCCACCAGAGTTTGTTGTATCGCGGGCTGCCGGTGTCGGGAGCCTTCATTCCCCGCTTCAACAACAGGAGCGCCTGCTCACTGGACCCCCAGGAGCCGGCGTTATTTTCAAGCCACTGCGATCCTAATTGTTCAACGCTGAGATGGATTCCATACTTCTCAAAAGCCCGGATGGCCACCATTTCGTAATAGTAATCGTCGTCGACGGGCGCGTATCCTTCGCTGGGATGGAACGGCGTGGGATTGAGGACGGAGGCTACCTTATGCTCGAAAAAGCCTCCGGTCCATTGTCCGATCATTTGCCCCGTCCAGATCGCCTCGGCACGGTCCAGGTACTTTGCCCGAGATATCACCAGTTGACCCTGCCCCGCAGACTTCCCTGGAGGTACTGCGGATCCCGCAAATTTACAAATGCCGAGAAGCAGAGCTAATAGAGCCGCTGACTTTGTCGCCCATGATCGGATTCTCTGCCTGTTTAAGTTCATCGTTTGTCTCATGATGTTTCTTTGCCCGGCGCCTCAATGGATATTTGGAATCAAACCCTCTCTGCGTAGACCATTCGCTCCACGGGTGTAGAGGTTAGCCGGCGGCCGGTCGGCACAACGTATTTGTCTGCAAGCTCGTCGTAACTGACGTCCTCGATGATCCGCCAGCCATAACCCCTGAGAAAATTCGGGCAATTCTCAGGTTCCATTCCATACAGCCAAACCTTACTCGAGACAAACCGTTTGTAGCCGGTCTCCCAACCGTAGAAGTTTTTGCCGTCCAGAAAGTCTTTTCGGACGTAGGTGAAAGCAAGGCGGCTGCCCGGTGCAGCCTTTGCGAGCCAATCGAAGACCGCTCTGACACCTTGCTCTGTTACGTATTGCGTCACCGCTTCCCACACGAAGAATGTCCGTTTGGCCGCGGAGTATCCCTGGGCCGCCAGGATTGAGCCAAGGTCGTCACGGTCGAAATCCGCCACGACAAGCTTGACGTTCGCAGGAATCGTCCCCAACACCCTGCGCAACCGCTTCTCTTTCGCCTCTACGTTCTCGCGCTGGTCGACCTCCCACACCGGCAAGCCGGAGAGGGCTGGAAGGCGATAGGGCCGCGTGTCAAATCCGGCGCCCAGATTCACCACCGCCTCAACTTCGTTCCGGGAGGCAGCGATCTTCTCGTCGATATAGCGCTTCCTGCACAACAGCCCTCCCCAGATACCGGGGTTGCTCTTCTCGCTGAGACCGATGATCCAATCCCTCATCCAGCGGGGCCGCAGGAAGCGGACGAATATCATCCCTCCAAGTGGCAACAATCGAGCAGCCAAGCCATCGTCGATGACGCGCTGCGGCTTTGGGAAGTATTGCTCGACAGCCACGAGCGCCATCGGCATGATTCCCGTTCTCGCGGCTGCTTTGGCCATGTGGCAATTATAGGCCAGAATCTAGGATGTAGACGTTCATCGGGAAAGCATCGTCCGCGGCAGGCGGCCAGTTGGACGTCGCTACCAGATGTCCGCCTCCCGGCCATGGGATAGTGTCCAATTTGTAGCGGCGAGTTTACCTCGCCCTGTGGCGGCGTGCCCGCTCGTTTTCTGGCAAAAGTTTGTAGGGCCGAAAGGCGTTCGGCCTTGGGCCGGCGCCGCTGGCCTCTACAGCCGCGGTGGAATCGAGAACCGAAAACTTCCGGACGGGCAGTTTGGATCTGACGATGCCGACAGAAGAAAGATTTGAGTTCCGTTAGGCGCAGAGGGTACACTTTCCAAGGGCGAGAGCCGAAAGTTAATTCAGACCTTCGTGTCCACCGAGGGCTGAACCCTTGGAAGGGAGGCAGACGCAATGGAGAGGCGACTCGTATTGACGATGGGCATGGCGGTCTGCCTGGCATTCAGTGCCGGTTGCGGGGGTCCCACCGGACTCTCGAAGGCTGACCTGGCAGCCATTCACCAGGCGCGCGAGAACGACGTGAAGCTGACGAAGGCCCACGACTGGAAGGCGGATTTGGCCCTCTATGCCGAGGACGCCATCCTTATGCCGCCCCACCATGCCGCGATACAAGGCAAAGCTGCCCTCCAGTCGTGGCTGGAGCCGTACCCTCAGTTTTCCAATTTCCAGGAGCAGAACCTCGAGATCGACGGCCAAGGCAACCTTGCCTACGATCATGGGACCTATTCCATGAGCGTCTACCCTGCCGGGGCGACGGCTTTCGAGGACCACGGCAAGTATCTCACCCTTTGGCGCAAACAGCCGGACGGGGCGTGGAAGATTTCGCGCTCCATTTACAATTCCGACCTGGCGCCGCCGGCTCCAGAAAAGGCGAAGGTCCACAAGAAGAAAAGCACGACCCGGAGGCGCGCTCGGCGCCGGAAAAGTACGGGCAAAACGCAGTAGGCAGAAAGCAGTGGGCGGTAGGCGGTAGTCAGAAGGCATTTTGCGATGTTGCGTGGTGACTTATAGCGGCAAGTTTACCTCGCCATGTGACGGCGTGCCGAACAAATCGGCACAAATTCCGCCGCCTCGACATCAGTTTCCGCCCACTGACTACTGCTTTCCGCTTTCCGCCCTTCCCAATGCCATCCGTATAATATCTCTTGACACATAAGCAGATGGCGCAGTAACCTCTACGCCATTAACCGGCCCTCGCACACCGGAGATCCCGACTGCGCCCATTGCCGGGGCTAATGCATGAGCACGATTCACGCGTTGCGTGCTGGACGATTGGCAGTTGATTCTCGCTCGGTCACACCCCGTACACCGCCCGGCGCGGCGGACGCCGGCATCCCCTGCCCAAACGAACCAGACTTCATTCCCCTCGGCAGCGATACGGCCCGAGAGGCGACCGGCGCGTGGGAAGCTGCTTACCTGCGATTCGAAACACAAGAGGAGGAAATCCGGAAGTTCGCCGGGCGTTTGCGGCGGCTGGGGGCCGAGCATTGGCCGCGCCACGCGGAAGTGGTGGAACTTTTCTGCGGCCGCGGGAATGGCCTCCACGCCTTGCAAAGCCTGGGGTTTGAGCGCGTCGAGGGCATGGATCTGTCGGCGGCGCTTTTGGCTCAGTATCAGGGAACGGCCACGACGCATCGCGGGGACTGCCGGCGAATCCCGTTTCCGCAGCGGAGCAAGGATGTCGTCATTGTCCAGGGCGGTCTGCACCATCTCTCCGCGCTTCCGTACGATCTTCGTCAGGTATTCGCTGAAATCCATCGGGTGCTGCGGAAGGACGGCCGCGTGGCGATCGTCGAGCCTTGGCCAACACCCTTCTTGAAACTGGTGCACTGGCTCTCCGCCCGACCCGCGGCGCGCCGCTGCTCCGGCAAACTGGATGCCTTCCAGACGATGTTCGAGCACGAACGGATAACTTATGAACGGTGGTTGGGACATCCCGGATTAATTTTGGAGTTGGCCAGAGTCTACTTTGCCCCCATGCAAGAATCCTTCGCCTGGGGCAAATGGAACTTTGTCGGGAGGCCTCTGTAAGACAGGAAAACACTATGGGTTCCGAAAGCAGCAATCGGTTGAGTAGTCGCGACCTTTGCGCGCCGCCGCAGACAATGCCGTGCGATGAGTTGGAAGTATCCGTGGTGATGCCCTGCCTGAACGAGGCGAACTCGATTGGCATTTGCATCGACAAAGCCCGGGCGGGGATGCGTGCCAGCGGCGTGCGGGGCGAAGTCGTGGTGGCGGACAACGGCTCCGCCGACGGCTCCCGTGAAATCGCCCGCCACCGCGGCGCGCGGGTCGTGAACGTAGAGGCACGCGGCTATGGGAACGCCCTGCGCAAAGGCATCGAGGAAGCGCGGGGGAAATTCGTCATCATGGGCGATGCCGACGACAGCTATGACTTTTCCGAGGTCCCGCGATTTTTGGCCAAATGGCGCGAAGGCCATGAACTGGTATTGGGCAACCGCTTCCGGGGAGGAATCAGACCGGGCGCTATGCCCTGGCTGCATCAGCATTTCGGCAATCCCGCCATCACCTTAACGCTCAATTCCCTGTTTCATGGAACGATTGGCGACGCCTACTGCGGCATGCGCGGCTTCAGCAAAGATCTGTACGAACGCACCGACCTGAGATGCACCGGCATGGAGTTCGCACTGGAGTTGATCATCAAGGCCCTGAAACTGGGAGTGTCAGTGGCCGAAATTCCCATAGCCTTGTGGCCGGACAAGCGCGGGCGCCCGCCCCACCTCCGGACCTTGCACGATGGCTGGCGCAGCCTGCGCTTCATGCTGCTCTACGCGCCGAACTGGCTCTTCCTCTTTCCCGGCACAACGCTGTGGCTATTGGGTGTGGCGATTGTCCTCTGGCTGCTGCCGGGGCCTAGGTGCCTGGGCCGGGCCGTGATTGACCTGCACACCATGTTATTCGGAGCCATGTTTGCGCTCACCGGCGCGCAGGTTGTCTCGATTGGACTCTTCGCCAAAGTCTTCAGTCTGACCGAACGATTCTCCCGCAGTCAGCATGGCCTGGAGGCATGGCTCAAACGAGTAACCCTGGAGCAAGGGCTCGTCGCCGGCGCTATACTGACGCTGGGAGGCGGTGCCGGGGCCTTTTCCCTTCTCTGGCAGTGGATCGCGAGTGGGTTCGGACCGTTAGCCCACGTTCGCGCGGTCATTTTCTTGTCCCTCTGTTTTTTGCTTGGGGTCCAGATTGTCTTCTCCTCGTTTTTCATCAGCATGTTGGGAATCAGCCGCGACACCTACATCGGCGATTACGACCGCCACCAACCCGAACCAGAACCCGGACGTGCGAAGCGTCGGTATCACGCCGAGCCGGAACAGATCAAGATCGCGGCGTAAAGACGGCGTGTGGCTGGAGGTCCGGATCCACTACGAGGCGTAAACGCAGTCCTGGGGAATTTGCGTGAGGAGCGACCTCTTAAGCATCACCTTTTGACGGCAAGCCACGTGTTTGGATTGCGCACGCGATGCCCACGGCGATACCCCACAAGAGAAGTCCCGCAATGAAGCCCTCCACCACGGTTCCCGCCAGGGCTCGCAGCAACCGCAGAGGAACATCGCCGCGTGAGGGATCGAAGAAGTGTGTCTTGAAGAAGGGTGTGGCGGCAAGCAACGTGGCGAAGAAAACCCACGCGCGCCACACCCATCCCAGCACCAGGGACGGGACCAGCAGTTGGCGGCCTTCCGTCAATCCCACTCGCGGCCCTACCCCACCCAAATAAACCGCGCTCAGCAAGACCAGAATGGTGGAACTCCAGGCGGCGGTGCGTAAGGGTTCGAGCCCCATTGCCTCCGTCCAAAACCGCATGATCACGAACACGCCTAACAGCGCGCCGGGCGCCACGGTTATCGGCCAGCGCCAGAGGAGGTGAACAAGCGTCATCAGTAAAAGACTGATCACAAAAAGAACGCCGATTTCGACGGTGTGGCCCAGCACGTGTCTGCCCAGATGACCCCAGTTGCCAAAGTCTTCCTGCTCGGCGAAATGGGTCCGCGAGATGCGCAGGACTGCAGCGATGACCGTTGCCAAAATAATCCATCCTTCCGTCCATGCCGCCAGGATCAATGAGGGTAGCAGAAGTTGCGAGAACTTGCGTAAGCCGCCCCGCAACGGCCCCACCGCCGCAACGTAAATCGCGACCAGGAGCAACCCCACCGTGCTGGAAACATAGCGCGCGAAGTCTTGCGGCATGCCGGCGAGTTCCAGAACAAAACGCGCCGCCACCAACACCGCCAGCGTGACCATCGCCCCGCTCATCAATTGAGAAAAGGGCTCGCGAGTGAGTCGCTGCGATTCCGGGGACATGTTCCCTCCTCATAAGGCAGGAGTCAGGAGTTAGGAGTCGGGAGTCAGAATAAAAACATCGCGACTCCAGATTGAGGAATTTGTAGCGCGGACCTCTTTTACCATTCGGTGTTCGTCCCCCAATGACAGCAAAAGGCCGCGGACGTAGAGAACAGGTCTGACACGCTACGGTTGCTGTCTCTTGTCTCCTGACTCCCGTCTCCCGACTACTGTATCCCGACTTCTGTCTCCTGTCTCCTGACTCCTGACTTCTCTCTTTTGGCCTTAAACTCCGAACCTGCTTTCCAAACCGGAAAAGTATTGCCGTTGGCCACGCGGTAGCCGACTTCACCCAGAAGTCGCAGATCCTCCACCGTCCCGCTCAGCTCCCAGTAAGGCTTTATTCTATCGGAGGGCTTGTGGTAGTCGTCGCGAGTATATTTTTCGCGCATCTGAAGCCCCCAGCCCGCGGGTTTGCCGATGTAATCCACGCCCGGATCGGGGTCGAGTGCTGGCACTCCCTGCTTGGCAAAATTGAAGTGGTCGGAGCGAAAGTAGAAGCCCTTCTCCGGTTCGGCGTCGGGCTTGACCACCCTTCCCTGCTCCGCCGCGACGGCTGCCACCACGTCATCGAGCGTAGACTGGCCCATGCCGATGATTTCGATATCCTTGGTGCGCCCTAGCATATTCAGGACATCCATGTTGATATCGGCCAAGGTCTTGGAGAGCGGATAGAGGGGATTCTCGGCGTAGTATTGCGAGCCCAGCAAGCCTTTTTCTTCGCCCGTCACCGAAAGAAGCAGGATCGAGCGGCGCGGCGGCGGTTGAACGTGCGCGAAAGCGTCGGCCAGCTCCACCAGACCCGCAACTCCCGAGGCATTATCCGCGGCTCCATGATAGATCCTGTCACCATTCACTTCCGGGCCGATTCCCAGGTGGTCCCAGTGCGCAGTGTAAATCACATACTGGTCGCGCAGCTCGGGGTCAGAACCCACGACCTTTCCGACCACGTTCTTCGAGTAGATGGTGCGGATGGTATTCCGCAGCCCGAGAGAAGCTTTCACACGCAGGTCTACGGGATGGAAGTTGCGGCTCACTGCGGATTTTTCCAGCGCGTCGAAATCCTTGCCCGCCAGCGCAAACAGGGCCTGCGCCTTTTCGTAGGTTATCCAACCTTCTGCGGCGCACCGCGACATCCCACGATCGGCGGCCACCAGGCTGAACTGCTCGCCGGTATTACTGCTGCGGACCACGCCCCAAGGGTACCCCGCCGGGCCGGTCTGGTGAACGATCAGGCACCCGAGCGCGCCTTTGGCCGCCGCCTCCTCAAACTTGTAGGTCCACCGGCCATAGTAGGTCATAGCCTTGCCCTTGAAAGTCTTCTCGTCCAGCTTGGAGGGGTCCGCGGGGTTAGGCACCGGCGGATCGTTAATCAGCACTACGATAATCTTGCCTTTGACGTCCACGCCCTTGAAATCGTCCCATCGGTATTCCGGAGCCACCACGCCGTAACCCACTAAAACCAGGTCAGCGTTAAGGTTGATCTGCGGCTCTTGGCGCTTGGTCCAGGCGACAAAGTCATCGGCAAACTTCAGGGTTTCCTGTTTCCCGCTGGCATTAGCCGTGAACACCAACTGCGCGCTGGGATCAGTTGTGATGCCCACCATCGGCACGCTCTGAAAGTAAGTTCCATCGGGGTTTCCGGGCTTCAACCCCACTTTCTTGAATCGATCCTCGATAAACGTGGTGGTGAGTGTCTCACCCTTGGAAGCGGGCGCGCGGCCTTCGTATTCGTCCGACGACAGAACCTTGATGTTCTCCAGAATTCTGGCCGCGTTAATCTGCCTCCAAGCGGATTGGTCCGAGGCACCCGGCAACGCCACGAATGCGCCAAGAGCCAGCGTCGCCACAGCCGCGAGGCAGAAGCAGTGCTTGATCCATTCCATGTTGCAACTCTCCCGACTACCGTTAGGCGTGCATCCTACTCTCATGCCCGCGCGGATACAATACGTTTTCGATTTTCGCTTATTTTGACGCGCGCCTTAATACAGTTTTTTTATGGTCGGGAAGCGATTTACAGAAGGATGACTGATTGTCCGAACTCGTTCCGGTCCAAAAGGGCGAAGCTTCAACTCGATCTCGAGAGCCGACGACAAACAACTCACAGTCCAGAGATAACGGCGGGTGAGCCGAATGAGCATTTCGATCGTCGATCCGCAATCGAAAACCGCCCATCACTCATACCGCAGCGCCACCATGGGATCCACCGTCGTCGCCCGGTGTGCCGGAATATAGCATGCCAGCACCGCCACGCCTATCAGAATCATCGAGACCGCGACAAACGTAAGTGGATCCGTCGGTTTCACGCCATACAGCAAGCTCGACAAAAGAGGCGTTAACCTGAGGGCGCCGGCAATCCCGAGCGCAACGCCAACCAGAGCGGGCTTGAGCCCTTCCCCGATGACCATCCTGAGAACATCGCTCTTCGTCGCGCCCACCGCCATGCGAATGCCGATCTCGTGGGTGCGTTGGACGACGATGTAGGAGATCACACCGTAGATTCCCAGGCAGGCCAGCAGCAGCGCCAAGCCCGCAAAACCACCGAGAAGCAGAGTGATGAAACCCGGCACTGCCACCGACCGCGCGAAGTATTGGTCGAGGGTCTCCACATGATAAAGGGGCGAGTTCTTATCTAAGGAGGCTATCTGGCGGCGCGCCGGCCCGACCACGCTGCGGGGATCATTGGCCGTGCGCACCACAAAACACATGGTGCCGAAGGGGCTCTGCGCCAAGGGGGCATACACCTCGGGAGCGGCTTCGGCGCCCAGGTCGCTTTGCTTCACATCACCGATCACGCCGACGATTTCGCGCATCGGAAACTCGCCGGGGCCATAGCCGTTGCCGATACCGGGCCGGAGGTGCCTCCCAATCGGGTCCTGGTTGGCGAAGAACCGCCTCGCCAGCGTGCGATTGACGATCACCACCGGGGTGGATTTCGAATTGTCCAATTCGGTGAAGTCCCTCCCGGCAACGAGGGCAATGCCCAAGGTGCGAAAATAGTTCGGTTCCACGGCGTTGAAATCCGCCGAGGGTCGTGAGCCCATCGGCGTGGGATCCGCCTCAATTTCAAAAGTCGAGCCGATGTTGTCTCCGGTCAAAGGCAGCGAGGCGACCGCACTGGCCGAGCTGACGCCGGGGAGCGCGCTGAGACGCGCCACCACCTCGCGAAAGAATGCGGGCACCTGGACACCTTGCTTTCCCGCCGGCGAATCGAGCTGAAACGTTAAGACATGATTCGGGTTGAATCCCGGGTCGACCCGAGTGAGGCGCAGAAAACTTTGAATCAACAGACCCGCCCCGAGCAGCAGCACGACGGCCAAGGCGACCTCACTCACCACCAGAGCGTTGCGCAGGCCGCTATGCTCCTTTCCCCCGCTTCCCGAGCCCCGCCCACTTTCGTTGAGCGATTTGGTAAGACTCACCTTTGCGACCCGCAGGGCGGGAGCGAGACCGAACAAGATTCCCGCCGCGAGCGAGAGCAAAAAGGCGAAACCGAGCAGGCGCCCGTCGAGGCCGCTGGCGTCGAGACGCGGAATGTCAGCCGGGATGAGCCGCACAAACACCCGGAGCGACGCCAGTGCCAATGCGAGCCCGAGGCCACCCCCTAACAGGCCCAGCGCCATACTTTCGGTGAGCAGTTGACGAGTCGCCCGGCTGCGGCTGGCGCCGAGGGCAGCCCGGAGAGCCATCTCCTTGTGCCGCCCGGTGGCCCGCGCCAGCAGCAGGTTCGCCACGTTAACGCACACGATCAGCAGAACGCAGCCCACGGCCCCCAGCAGCAAGAATAGTGGAGTACGGAGAGGGCCGATGAGACCTTGGATCTCCGGCACAATCCGCACCGTTCGCGGCTTGTTCTCGGGGTGTTGCTGGCTTAACGCGCTGGTAATCACCGCCATCTCGGCTTGCGCCTCCGGGAGAGTGACCACGGGTTTTAGCAAGCCCGCAACATCCAGGTAGTGGGCGCCTCGCTGTGTGGTCATGGCGTTCACGCTACCTCGGGCATCAACGGCGATCGTGGTCCACAGTTCGATGGGTTCGGCCTGAACGGGATACTGGAACCCCTGCGGCATAACCCCGACCACCGTGAAGGGTTGGTCCCCGAGTTGAAGCGTGCGGCCCAGCACCGAGGCGTCAGAACTGAAATCCCTTTGCCACAGACCGTAGCTCAAGATGACGGGATCGGCGCCACTCGCCGCGGCGGGGAGGTCCTCTGCCGGAAGGAAGCCGCGCCCGAGGGCCGGAGTCACGCCGAGCAGAGAAAACAACTGCGCGGACACAACCGCCCCTTGTAAATGTCGTGGCTCACGGGCGCCGATTAGGGTGAAGTCGCCCGTGCGGAAAGCCGCCATGCCCTCGAAGACGTGATCCCGTGCCCGCCAATCAAGGAAGTCCGGATAGGATGCCTCCCCACTGCCAACACCCGCGGAAGCGAACACCGACTTAATTCGCACCAAGCGGTCCGCGGTGGGAAACGGCAGCGGCTTGAGCATCACGGTATCGACCACGCTAAAGATTGTGGTGGTTGCGCCAATCCCCAGCGCCAGAGTCAAGATCGCGGTAGCTGCGAAGCCGGGATTCCTCCTGAGTAGCCGCAGGCCATGGCGAACATCTTGCAGAAAGCTCTCGATATAGTTCACGCGTCGCATATCGCGGCATTCCTCCTTGACCTGCTCCACCCCACCCAAGTCGCGCTGAGCCGCGTAACGGGCTTCCTCTGAAGTCATGCCTTGCGCTATGTAGTCCTCACTCAACTTCTCCAGGTGAAAGCGGAGTTCATCGCTGAGGTCCTTTTCGACGCAGCTCTTACGGAAGAGCGAACGAAACCGGAGAGGCACTTTGTATGTCCAGCGCATAGTAAGTCCTCAGTGGTCAACCGTCAGTTCTCCGTCGCCGGTTCCAGACCTTTCCACCAGTAATTAGCCGCGGCGGTCGCCGCGCAAACGGACGGCCGGGTTTTGCTGATGACTGAAAACCCTACTCATATCTGAGCGCCACCATGGGATCGACCTTTGTCGCCCGGCGTGCCGGAATGTAACTTGCCACGACCGCGACGGCGCCGAGCAGAAGGATGGCTGCGACAAAAACGAACGGGCTGGAGGCGTTGAGGCCGTAAAGCAAACTGGAGACCAGGCGTGTCGAGGCAAGCGACAGCGCGGTCCCAAGCGCCACCCCCAGGACGATCAACCTTAGACTTTGCCGAAGGACGAGCCAACGCACTCCGGAGGTCGAAGCACCCAACGCCATACGTAATCCGATCTCGCTGGTGCGCCGCGTGACCGTGTACGAGATCAAACCATAGAGCCCGATCGCTGCGAGGCAGGCAGCGACCAAGCCAAAGACGGAGGCCAGCCACGCCACTAACCGATCGCCGTATACGGATTCCGCTATCTGCGTGGTCAGTGTGCCCACTTCATTCAAGGGCACACTCGAATCCAGATCGGCGACAGTCCGTCGAATATACCCAGTGAACATCAGGGGATTGCCCGCCGTCCTTACGTAGTAATGCATCGATCCGCTGCGGCTGTCCTGTAAGTAAGGCACGTACACAAACCTGGCAACCTTTTCACGCAGATCCAGGTGGTAGCTGTTGCGCACCACGCCGGCAATCTCCATGTTCAGTTTTACGTTGCCCGCGCCAAACGCCAGGTGACGGCCCACGGGGTTCTCATCCGGGAAAAAGAAGCGGGAGAACTGTTCGTTGACAATCGCCACCTTCGGCGCATTACTAGCGTCCGCCGCCGTGAAATCGCGTCCCGCCAGCAGCGAGATCCGCAGAGTCTGGAAGAAACCCGGGCTGACGGCGTCCACGGAGCACTCCATATCTTCGTCTTGGCGAGCGCGGTACCCTTCAACGGTCACATTGGCTCCCCGGTCCGAGTTGCTGAAGGGCCCACTGTTGGCAGCGCCCACAGAGACCGCTCCGGGCAAATCCGCCAACCGCCGATCGAGTTCCTGAAGAAACGCTTGATCTCTGGCGCCGCTGTAGCCGCTTAGTTCCGGATCTACCGAAAAGGTAAGCAAGTGTTCGGGCTTGAAACCGGGGTCTTTTTGGAGCAGGTTTTTCAGGCTCACTGCAAACAGACCCGCCGTCACGACCAGAACGATGGAGAGCGCCAATTGTCCTACTACCAGGACGCCGCGCCAGCGTGCAAGAGCGCGGCGGCCCGCGAAGCCAGCCGAAGCATCCTTCAGCATGGGAGCAGGATCCACGCGGATTGCCTGGCTGGCGGGAATCAGTCCACAGGCCAGCCCTGCCAGTACCGCGACCCCCAGATTGAAGGCCAACACTCTGCCATCCAGCGCCGACGAAAGACTCGCCGCCGTATCTTTCGGCAAGAGATAAAGCAGCAGCCGGCAAAAGACGCTCCCCACGGCGAGACCGCCCACGCCACCGGCCAGACTTAGAAGCAAGCTCTCAACCACGAGTTGGCGAACAATGCTTCCCCGCCTCGCTCCTAAGGCCAAGCGGATGGCAATCTCTTTCCATCGTCCCGCCCCTTTCGCAATCATCAGCCCGGAAACATTGGCGCAGGTGATCAAGAGCACTAATCCCACCAGGCCGGCGAGAACCAGGAGGGGCTTGGCCCAGGTCTGCCGGAGCAAGTTGATTCCCTCTGCTGCGGGGTGAAGAGAAATGTGCTGCCGCAGGTATTTTTCCCGGAACGTAGCGCGGGGATTATTCATGGATTGAATTTCCGCTCCGAGAATCGATCGGTAGGGCGCCTGGAGAGCGACTTCCGCCTCCTGACGAGACAATCCCGGCTTCAATCGCGCGAAAATGTCCAACCACATGATGTCGCGTTCGACAAGGCCATTCCATGCGGGTGTCAACTCCTTCTTCATGGCAATGGGAACGAACACGTCCACATTGTGGCCCTTCAGAAGGCCGGAAAACCCTCGTGCCGCCACGCCGACGATCGTGAATGGATAAGCATTGAGGGAAATCTTTCGCCCCACGATCCCCGGATCACCGCCAAAACGGCGTTGCCAATATCCGTAACTCAGGACAGCCACGGGGCTGGCTCCCGGCACGCGATCGTCCTCGGGATCCAAAACGCGACCGATCGCTGGGCCGACACCCAATACCGGGAAGAAGTTTCCGCTGACCACATCACCCCCGGCCCTCTCTGACGTGCCCCCGGAAGCTACGCTTAAGGGGACATGGGCGCGCGCTATGACTCCGTCAAACAGCGGAATCAGGTCGCGAACCTCCTTGTAGTGCGGGTAGGAGTAGACCATTTCTTCGGCGTCGGAAGTGGACCACCCTTGCCGGTATACTCCATCGTTTAGCACCACCAGGCGTCCCGGGTCTTTCACTGGCAGCGACCGGAGTATGGCCTGGTCCAGCAACGAGAAAATAGCCGTGTTCGCTCCGATCCCCAGCGCCAAAACCAGCACGGCTACGACCGCAAAGCCGGGACTCCTGGCGAGCACTCGCAAGCTATAACGAACGTCCTGGATAAAACTCTCGATATAGTCCACTCGGCGCATATCGCGACACTCCTCTTTAACTTGTTCCACCCCGCCCAACTCGCGCAAAGCCGCATAACGGGCCTCCTCCGCGGTCATCCCGCGAGCGGCACTCTCCTCTGTCAGTTTCTCCAAGTGAAAGCGGAGTTCGTCGTTCAAGTCCCGTTCAACACCTCCGCGGCTGAACAGCGAACGCAATCGGAGCGGGAATTTGTAAAGCCAGCGCATCAATTCTTCCATAAGCGATTCTCCCAGAGGGTGCCCATCGCCGGTTTTCAATCGACAATCGTCAATCGACAATTACTCGTATCTCAGCGCCACCATGGGATCGACCTTTGTCGCGCGGCGGGCGGGGATGTAGCTGGCCAGCAGCGCTGAAGCTGCAAGCACGATGGCAACGGCTGCCAAGGTCGGTACATCCCATGCCTGCGTACCAAAGAGCAGTTCGCGCGCGAGCGTTGCCGCGACGATCGAACCTATCAGTCCCGCGGCAATTCCCACGGCAATCAGCCATCCCGCCTCTTTCAGGATCAGCCCGCACACCGCGCCTCGTTGCGCACCGAGAGCGATGCGAACGCCGATCTCGCGCGTTCTCCGGCTCACCGAGTAGGCGATGACCCCGTAGAGCCCCACCACGCCCAGCAGTAGGGCCAGCGCGGCGAAGCCTCCGATGAGCCACGTTGAGGAACGGTGGAGATAGGCTGTCGAGGAATCATTAATCCTCTGGGTCATGGTCATTTCGCCCCTTGTCCCAAGATCAGGGTCAATCTGATGGATCACGGCGTCGAGCGTGGGCAGCATCGACTGCTCGGCCTGCGAGGTCCGAACGACAACGGCAAAATAGGTGTCGGGACTCTGGTCAAAGGGAATATACTCCGCCGGCCATATCTCGGAATCGAGCGTGCCTTCTTTGATATCGTCCACAATCCCGATGATCTCCTTAATCGACGCCGGCGTCAGCCCATCATCGCCGTACTTTTTGCCGATGGGGTCTTCGTCGGGAAAGTATTTTCGGGCCAGCGCTTGGTTAATGATGACCACGTGAGGCTTCGATGCATCGTCCGCGTCGGTAAAGTAGCGGCCGCGCAACAATTTCGCATGCAGGGTGGTGAAATAGGCGGAGGTGACATGCCGCTCATTCACTTCATTGTGCTCTCCGTTGTAGGGCCGGCCGAGAAACCTTATCCAATCTGTGTTGCTATTGCCGCTCAAGGGCAGCCCCTGGGTCACGATGCCCACAGATCGTACGCCGGGCAGGCTCGCGATTTGACTCACAACTTGGCGTCCGAGCGCTACAACCTGCTGGTCCTTTCCATAGCGGACTGGCGGCGCGGCCACTTCCAGCGTGGCCAGATGATCGGGCTGAAACCCAAGGCTTCCATGAAGCAGACGGTAAAAGCTCTTGCCAAGGAGTCCAGCGCCTGACAACAGAACCATGGCAATCGCCAACTCGACCGCCACAAGATTGGAACCGACCCGGCGCCACATGGTCCCCGCCGAACCGCGACTGCCTTCGGCCAGACCTTCGCGCATCTCCGACCAAGACAAACGCACGATGGGAGTGACGGAGTAGAGTCCTGCGGCGAGCACGGATATCGCCCCGCCGAAAATGAACACGTGGAAGTTCAAATTCAGGCCGTGCAGGTAGGGCATACCGGCCATCATCTCAGGCGGGATCAGCCGGATCAGGAGTTGGATAATCCACTCGGCGGAAAGCAGGCCCAACCCGCTGCTGATTGCTACCAGCAGTATCCCCTCCGTCGCGAATTGGCGAATCAACCGCCAGGACGACGCGCCCAGCGCTTCGCGGACGGCGATTTCACGTTTGCGGCCTTCGGAGCGCGCCAGTAGCAGACTGGTGACGTTGACGTAGGCGATCAGCATTAGCAGACCGGCTCCACCCAACAGCGCCAGCAGGATGGGGCGGAGATCCCCTACAATGACCTCCGCCAGGGGCGCCACGGTCGCGCTTTGGCCTCGATTGGAGCCGGGATACTGCCTTTCGAGGTCGGATGCAATCGTTTTCATTTCCGCGAGCGCCGTCTGGACCGACACGCCATCTTTCAGGCGCCCTAATCCCTCAAGACTATGGCAGCTCCGCCGGAGGTCGCAGGGATCGGTACCCTGGAGCGTCGTCCATATATCCGCGTAGCCTCGTGGAGCGAATTGAAAGTCCCGCGGGAGCACACCAATGACGGTGTAGGAAATGCCGTTCAGCGTGACCGCCCTGCCCACCACATCCGGTTTTCCACCGAACCACGTCTGCCACGCCGCGTAGGTCAGCATCACCGTCTTGGGCGCGCCCGCAAGATCCTCGCCGGCATAGAAATCACGTCCTAGCATCGGCTTAATTCCCAGCGAGCGAAAGAATCCATCCGTCACGCGAGCGCCAGCCACCGGTTGGACGCCTGCCGCAGTACGCAGCAGAAAACCGGTCCCGCCCCACACGTCCATCGAGCTGAAAACTGTGTTCATTCGCTTCCAGTCGAGGTAGTCAGGATAGGAAAGGTAAGCACGCGGAAACAGCGCCTCGCTTTCCGTCACACCCACCAGCCGGTTGGGATTTTTGTATGGCAACGGCTTGATCAGCGCGGCGTCGACAAAAGCAAAAATGGCCAGACTGGCGCACATGCCGAGCGCCAGGATGAGGACACCAACAGCCGTGAAGCCCGGATTCTTCGCGATCATTCGCACGCTGAAGCGGATGTCCTGAACAAGATCGGAAATATGATTCACTCGGCGCATATCGCGACACTCCTCCTTGATTTGCTCGACCCCGCCCAACTCGCGCAGGGCGGCATAGCGGGCATCGTCAGGCGCCATCCCTCGCTCGACGTTCTCCTCCGTCAGCTTCTCCAGATGGAAGCGGAGCTCGTCGTTTAACTCCCGTTCAACGCGTCCGCGCCTAAACACCGAACGCAGTCGCAGTGGAAGTTTGTAAAGCCAGCGCATCAACGCTTCCCTAATCGACTCTCACAAGAGGTCCGATTGCGGCATTGCAATCGACAATCGGCAATCGCAAATCGGCAATCATTCGTATCTCAACGCCACCATGGGGTCGACCTTGGTAGCGCGGCGCGCTGGAATCAAGCTCGCTACAAGCGCGACGGTGAGCAAGAGCAACGCCACACTAATGAAGGTTCCGGGATCACTCGGCTTGACGTCTACCAACATGCTCCGAAGTAGACGGCTGAGCGTGAACGCCCCCACCAGTCCGGTGGCCAGCCCCAGCAAAGTGAGAAGCAGTCCTTGCCGCACGATCGTCATCAAGATTTCGCGGCGGGTTGCGCCAAGGGCCATGCGGACCCCGATCTCACGCGTGCGTTGCGCCGCGGCGAACGAAACTACGCCATAAACCCCGACGGTTGCGAGCACCAATCCCAGCGCACCCATGACTCCGGCAAGAGAGGCAGCCAAGCGGAAAATGAACAAGCCGCCAAGGCCATGTACACCTTGCTGCATCGTGCGGATATCAAAAATCGCGAGATCCGGGGCGAGGTGATGGATTTGCTCCTGCACCCCCAGGATTAACGATTCCGGTGGGACCTTGGTCCGGACCTGCAACGACAGAAATGACGTAAACTTCTGGGCCAGTGGCAGGTAGAAATAGGGCTGTGGCTGCGGCGAAAAATGCCACAGGCTTTGTCCGTCCCGAGCCAGGCCCACGACCTCAATGAAAGGGCCAGTGACACTCTTCATGCTAAAGCGTTTGCCAATGGGATACTGGCTCGGCCAGAACTTCTTCGCCATCGCCTGGCTTACAATCGCTACGGGCCGCGCTGTCTCGTTGTCGGCGTCTTGGAAACCGCGGCCATCAAGGAGGGGAATCGCCATTGTTTCGAAGTACGCCGGGTCAATTTGGTTGAAAGAGATCTCCGGTGGCAACTGTCCGGCAATTAGCGGATGGCCCTCAATGTATACGCGACTTGCGGGACTGGGCATTCCCAGGGGCACCGTACTGGCAAGACTGGCGGATTGAACACCCGGTATGGCACGGACGCGCTCCTTAAGCTCCCGATAGAACGTCTTCGCCCGCGTATCGTCGTAGGCGACTTGGTGGGCGTCCAGCAGGACATTCAGGAGATGATCAGGATGGAAGCCCAGATCCATGTGCTCGGCGCGGTCCAGGCTACGAACAAACAGGCCAGCAACCACCAGCAACATGAATGAGCCCGCCACTTGCGCGACCAGCAGAAGCCCGCGGACTCCGTGACGGCCCACTCCGGCAGAATCGCTGCGCCCGCCTTCGTGCAGGACGGTCGTCACATTCACTCGCCCGGCACGAAGGGCCGGCAGGACGCCGAGAAGGATTCCGCAGGCCACTACAACTGCCAAAGTGTAGGTGAAGATCCTCCAATCGAAGTTGTAGTCCATCCGGTAAGCAAGGTTCGATGTGGTTGACATTATTGAATGAAGCATGGAACCAGTGGCTCTGATCGCCATTTCTCCAAAGAGTACGCCACCGATTCCACCCAGCGACGATAGTAGAAGGCTTTCCGTCAGCATCTGCCGGACAAGTCGTCCGCGGCCCGCGCCCATAGCCGTGCGAATGGCCATCTCACGCCGGCGCACCGTCGCCCGCGCCAGCAGAATATTCGCCACGTTCAAACACGCCAGCAGCAAGACGAGGAACGGCAAAACAAGGAATAGGCTGGCGATGACGGGAACGAAGTCCGTGACGAAAGGCGCGGGCCGGGCCATTCGCTCGGGAATCACGCGCACGGTGAATCCCCGGTTCGTTCCAGGGTATTGGGCAGCCAAGCGATCCGCAATAACATTTACTGAACTCTGCGCCTGCGCCATACTGACACCCGGCTTCAGCCTTCCGAGGCAGACTAATTCCCGGTCATGGCGATCTGTCCAGAATCCACTCGAATCATGGACGAGGGGTGTCGCATTGAGAGACAGGTAGGCATCCATATCGAAGGCAAAGAAAGTACCGTGGAATTCTTTCGGCGCAACCCCGATGATCGTGGCAGATTTCCCATTCAGCAGAACTCGCGTGCCGACGACGGTAGTATCGCCACCAAATCTCTTTTGCCAGAAGGAGTAGCCGAGCACCACGCGGATCTCTTCGCCCTGATTCTCTCCCTCGCTTGGGAGCAGAATCCGGCCGAGCAGGGGCCTGATTCCAAGCGCCGAGAAGTAATTGCCCGTTACGGCACTGTAGGCAATTTCACTCGCAACCCCGTTCACGCTTAGCCCCGCGCCCCCGGTAGCATAGGCAAATACGTCAGAAAAGGGATCCGCCTGCGTCTGGAAATCGCGAAGCTCAGGGAAAGAAAAGTTTGACTCGCCCCCTCCCTTCGGCTGAAAAGCCAGTACCACAATTTGCTCAGGCGCGCGTACCGGAAGAGGGCGAAGTAGCCATCCGTCAATTACACTGAATATGGCCGTATTCACTCCAATGCCCAGGGCCAGTGTAACCGCTAGAATCGCCGTGAGCCCGCGCCACTTCCAGGCGATCCGAAGGCCGTAGCCCACATCCTGAAACAGATTCTCGATCCAGGTCACCCGGCGCACCTCGCGGCACTCCTCTTTGACTTGCTCAACACCACCCAATTCGCGCAATGCCGCGTACCGGGCTTCCCGCGGCGTCATCCGTCGTGCGACGTTCTCGTCAATCAGTTGCTCCAGGTGAAAGCGGAGTTCGTCGTCAAGTTCCCTTTCGACGCGGCCACGATTGAACAACGAGCGGAGTCTTAGCACGAATTTGTAGAGCAAGCGCATACATTACGTCCTCAGTCGTCAGTCTTCAGTTCCGAGTGCCTCCGGTTCCCGAACTACGACGTGGCCAGATTCATATCGCAGTGGGCTGGCTTTCACTGAGGACTGAAGACTGACGACTGAACACTTGTCAGGGCGTTTCCAACACGAGGCCAATGGCCACAGAAAGCCTCTGCCAGTTGGCGTGCTCACGTTCCAGATACTTGCGCCCGGCCGGCGTCAGCGAATAGAACTTAGCCCGGCGATTGTTGTCCGACTCACCCCACTTCGCCCTGATCCATCCGCTCTGCTCAAGGCGGTGGAGAGCGGGGTAAAGCGCTCCCTGGTTCACCTGGAGCACCTCCTTTGACACTTGCCGAATGCGATGGGCGATGCCCCATCCGTGCATGGGCTCCAATGCAAGGGTTTTGAGAATCAGGAGGTCCAGGGTGCCTTGAACCAGATCAGTCGGTTTGCTCATTCACACTCCCCTCAGTTATCGACAATGCATAATACGCTCGCTCCTGTCAATAATCAAGAGGAGATTTTCGGGGGAGATTTCGCGGCAGATGTTGAAAAAAGAAAGGTGGTTTTACTGGCTCTGCACCGCAGGCGCTTTTGGGGGGAACGCAAAGCAGACGAAAAGCGATTCCAGGTAGCAGTGCAGTTCGACGCCGTAGCGGCGAGTTTACCTCGCCCTATGGCGGAGTAAAGCCGCCTCTACATCACACCGTGCAGATGCCCGAGGGCGGGGTAAGTGGAAAACGCTTGCGCCCGCGGTCCACAGCGGACTGCAACCGCACACGGACGGAGCGCAGTACTGTGGCTATCCTTTTGGAAGTTGAATTTCTACCTCTAGGCCTTTACTGGCCCGATTGCGGCAATGGACGGTGCCGCCGCAGGCTTCGATGCAGGTGCGCACAATCGCCAAGCCCAGACCCACGCCGCCCGTCTCCCGCTGGCGAGCGTACTCCGGACGATAAAAGGGCTTGAAGACCGCTTCGAGTTCAGCCTCAGGAATACCCGGGCCGTGGTCAGCGACGGTGATGGAAACGGTACTACCCTTTTCCCGCGCCGAAATCACGATGGGGCCACACTCCCCCGCATAACGGATGGCATTCCGCACTACATTAGCGATTGAACGAGCCAGGTATTCCGGTTGGGCCAGCACAACCGTACGCTCTTCCACGTTGGTTTCGACTTGGGCCCCCTCGCCCACCTCTCGGCTCAGGACGCGCCGAACCGTCTCCGCCACATTCACACGGGTCATCGCAGCTCTGGAAGTATTCAGCTGCGCCCGTGAGAAAAGAAGCAATTCGTTCACGAGCCCCGACATGTGCTCAACTTCCTCTTGCACGCCTTCAACATACTTCTTTTGATTTTCCTGGGCACGCTGGTCCAAGATGCCAAGCGACACTTGAATCCGCGCGATAGGAGAGCAGAGTTCGTGGGCCACGTCGCTGAGAAAACGCCGCTGGCCCTGCACAAACCCGGAGAGACGCTCCGCCATGCGATTGATCGATTCGGTTAATCGGCCCAGTTCATCGCGGCGCTGGACAGACACACGGGTTTCAAGTTTGCCTTCGGCAATCGCGCCAGTAGCGGCCGTGATTTGTGATATGGAACGCGTCAAGCTTCGAATCAGCGGCAGCCAGCATGCGGCGGAAACCAGAACTACGACAATCGCTGCCACCAACCACGGCGTGTAGTCGAAGAAAAACGGATTCGTCCACAGCGATGGGAACATCCACACCAGCGTGGCATCGGCCTCTCGCATCGAGGCTCGATCGAAGAGGGGAACGTGAACGCCTACCCAATAGCTAGCGGGTGGGCCGACCCGGGTCAGGAACACGGGAAATAGTGGCGGGTGCAGCGGGTGCTGAGGCGAAGGCTGCCAACCACCCACTCCGGGGATGGAGCCGGGAGCGGCTTCCGAACCGGGGGAGCCCGGTTTGTCAGGGGGTGACCAATGGCCCTCGGGGGGACCATGGTCTGCCGGACCCCGGGCTGGACGTTCATCTCGCCCATCGTGCCGAACGTTTGCCAGCACTTCCGGCGGAAGAGTCACCGGGGGGCCCGCCAGTTGGTTTCCCTGTTCATCAAAAAGGCAAGCCGAAGCGTGCGTGGCGGAAGTGTAGCCGGCCAGCAGGCGGTCCCAATCCTTCCGCTCGGTGTTGGGCAATTGCAGGGCAATGAGCCGCGAGAGGGCCAGAACGCGGTCCCTTCCCGGTGAGAGCAAGAGCGAGCCCAGATCGAGACGGTATTGAATGCGAACAAAGACGGCGAACACTAGACCGAGCAGCAGCACGTTCAAGAAGGCGAGGAGCAGAATCTTGGCGGAAATGGAGACGCGGGTTTTCATGCCAGCCCTTCCGCCTCCGGCTTGTACAGCATGTAGCCCGCGCTACGCACCGTGATGATGAAGCGTGGCGATTTGGAATCGTCGCCGAGTTTTTTGCGCAACGACGAAATGTGCACGTCAATCGAGCGATCGAAGACATCGAAATTCCGGTCCGCGACTTCATTCAGAAGCTGCTCGCGTGTTCTTACGCGGCCCGCCGCCTTGGCTAACGACATCAAGAGATCGAATTCGACCGCCGTCAACAGCACGGGGTGGCCACCGACCGCGGCGCAGCGAGCCTCCGGATCGAGGCGCAGATCGCCCACCACAATCTCCGGCTCGCGGGATTCCCCTTGCGCACGCGTAACGTGGGAACGGCGAATCGCGGCGCGCAGCCGAGCCAGTAATTCCCGCGTCGAAAATGTCTTGGGCAAGTAGTCATCGGCCCCCAGCTCCAGACCCACGATGCGGTCAGGTTCCTCGCCGAGGCCCGTCAACATCAGCACCGGGACATTGGATTTGGAGCGCAGGTTGCGAAGCACGTCAAAGCCGTTCATCCCCGGCAGCATCACGTCCAGAATGACGGCGGCGAATTCCAACCGGGCCGCTGCCTCCAGGCCTTCTGGCCCGCTGTGCGCAGCGGTCACCTGATAGCCGAGGGGCTCCAGGTACTCGCGCACCAAACGGCAAAGCTTCACATCATCATCCACGATCAGAATTGGAACAGGCGAGTCTGCGGAGTTTTCGTTTCGAGCCGGCATATTCAACCTGGGGGCATTCTAGCACCCGGGGTCTGAGCCCCCGCCAATTTTTACCATAGCTTAACAATTCTCCTCTCTACGCACACATTCCCTTTACGTGGGGGGATTCAAATGGACTCGAACAAAGGAGGTTCGACCCATGAAACCAAGTATTGCAACTCTCGTGCTCGCGACAGTGTTTTGCGGGCACTCGCTGTTCCAGAAAGCTCGATTGACGTTTGCCGCCCCCGGCCAAGGCGCGCCCCCTTCGATGATGAGCGCTCGCGCGGACGGTCCTCCGGGCATGTTCCCAGGTGGGGAAGGAAAATGGTGGGAGAATCCGGAACTTGTCCAGAAACTCCATGTCAGCGATGAACAAATCCAGAAGATCAAGAAAATCACCCAGGCCCAGCAAATCTCTCAGGTCGACCTTCGCGCCGACCTGGAAAAACAAGAGACTACTCTGCGGTTCCAAATGGAAGCAGACCCGCCTGACGAAGCGCAGATATTCGCGCAAATCGACAAGGTAACGCAGGCGCGAGCGCGGTTGGAAAAGTCACACGTGGAAACGCTGCTGGCCGTGCGGCATGTCCTGACTTCCGATCAAGCCAAAATGGTTCGTGAGCTCGGGCGCCACGCCGGACCTCCGGGACCGGGGTTTGGACCACCCGACGGAGGTCCTGGGGGGCCTGCGGAAGGAGGGCCTGGCGCGCCGCCCGAAGGCGGACCGGGAGGACCTCCGGGCGGCCCACCCCAGCCGCCTCCAAACGGCAACGCGAACTAGCGAAGTTGCCTGCCGTCGCCTGACTGCCGCCTGTTCTCCTGCCTGGGACGAGTGCCCTCCCATTGATCCGGGATAGCATTCGCTCCCCAGGAAGTGGCAGCTCCGAGTCTCAAACTCCCGCACGCGGGAAATCCAACGAGGAATGCAACCCGGTGAAACAGTTGATGACAAAAATAGGAACAGTTCGCAAGTGTTGCGCTCTTTGCGCGCTTGCGGCCACTCTTGCCTGTGGCGGAGGAAGCGATCTCGCGTACCGCGAAGGTCACAAGGCCGAATTGCGCAAAGACTGGGACTCAGCGTTGGTGAACTATGAGAAGGCGGTCCAGTCCGATCCTGCGAATGCGTTGTACCTTCTCCATGAAAAGCAGGCCCGAAGCCAAGCATCCTTCTTACATCTCAAGAACGGACGGCGCCTGTTGAAGGAGGGGCAGCCGGAGCAAGCCGCCGCGGAATTTCAGAAGGCCGCCAGTATTGATCCCACCAATGACGCCGCGGCCAACGAACTATCCCAATTGCTGGCCAAGCAGGCCGAAACCCGGCGAGCACACGAGGCGGCCATGCAGAAAGCGCTCAGGTCTCACGAGGAATCGAGATCACCGGCCACGGTCCGGCTCGACCCCCTTTCCCAGGAACCACTGGCACATTTTCGCATCAGCGCTGATAGCCGCCAGGTTATCGAAACTCTGGGTAAGTTGGCCAATATCAACGTGGTTTTCAGCTCGGACTTCCACCCCAGTCCCCTCAGCGTTGACCTTACCAACATCAAGCTAGAAGACGCCCTCAGAATTGTGGCGCAACAAACCAAAACCTTTTGGAAAGTCGAGACCCCCAGGACCATTCTGATTATTCCCGACAATCCGAATAACCGCCGGGATTACGAGGAGGAAGTGGTGAAGACCATTTACCTCTCCAATCCGCAGGCGGCGGCTGACCGGACGGCCATCACCACCGCCCTTAAACAAGTATTGGGTCTGCAGAGAATTATGGATAATCCCGATTCCAACTGCATCATCATCCGGGATACACCGGCGAAGGTCGCGGCGGCGGAGCAACTCGTGCGGGATCTGGATCGAGGCAAGGCGGAGATCCTGATTCAGATCGAAATCGTGGAAGCCGACCGCGACCGCATTCGCGACCTGGGCCTCACGCCCGCCACCATTGATTCGAGCGGAAATGTTACGCCGGGCTTGGCGGCCGCGGGAGCCTTCTCGCCTTCCACGGCCACTTCCACTTCGTCGTCGACTGCCACTTCCGTGCAGCTTGGCGCCTTGAGTTATCGTGACTACGCCGTAGTCCTGCCCAGCATCTACGCCACGGCAGTCTTGAACGATTCCAAAACTCACATCCTGCAAAGTCCGCAGGTGCGAGTGACGGACGGCCAAACCGCCAAGCTGAAGATCGGGAGCCGCGTTCCCTACGCCACCGGCAGCTTTCTTCCTTCGCTCACAAGCACCAGCTCGACCTCTTCAAGTAGCTTGTTGGCCAGCACGCAGTTTCAGTACCAGGACGTCGGCGTAAACCTGGAATTGACGCCTCACCTTTTGGCGTCCGGGCAGGTCGCACTGCACGCCAAGATCGAAATCTCCTCGTTGGGCGCCGATGTAACCGTCGGGGGCGTTAGTGAGCCCACCTTCGGTCAGCGCGTGATCGAACACGACATCCGGCTGCGGGAAGGCGAGGTGAACCTTTTGGGTGGGCTGCTCCAGAGCACCGAAACGGCCCAGGTGCAGGGAGTCCCGGGCTTGGGCAGTCTTCCCGTCCTGCACTACTTTTTTTCGGAGGACCACAAGGAGGTCAGCGACGTTGAAGTGCTGGTGATGCTCACACCGCGGGTCATTCGGCTGCCGGACGGTCCACTGGACAATCCCGCGGAGCCCTTTGCCGCCCATGACGACTCCAGCACTCCCGAACCACGGTCCGTACCTGAAGCTCCCGAGCCAAGACCAATTTCCCAAGGAATTCCCGGACAGGGCCAGCCGCCGCCTCATTAGAGCAGGAAGCGTTCTGCGCGTTCCGAAGATTGGGGAAATCAAGCGGATCAGAGGTTTTCGAAATGTCACATTCAGGGATAGGGTTCAAACGTTCGCTACTTGCCGCCTTGGGACTGCTTCTGTTCGCAGTTTCGGGGCTGGCGCAATCGGAGCCGGCAAGCTTGCAGGGACAGGTTACGGACTCGTCCGGCGCGGCGATTCCGGCATTGACCGTGGTGGCCGTTGACGCCACCGGCTCCTCGCACGAAGCCCAGACCAACGAGGAGGGCCGGTATGCCTTTCGCCATCTCAGCCCCGGCACCTACAGCATCCGCATTGAGCTTAAAGGCTTTGCCAACTTCGAAAAGTCGGGCGTGGTTGTCGCTTCCGGCCAAACTCAAACCGTCAATGCGTCACTGGTGGTCGCACTGGAGAAGCAGCAGGTAACGGTGAAAGAAAATAGCGTCAACGTCAGCGTGCAATCCGAAAACAACGCCAGCGCCCTGGTGCTGAAGGGCAGCGATCTGGACGCACTTTCCGATGACCCTGATGAGTTGGCTTCGCAGCTCCAGGCGCTGGCTGGCCCGGCCGCCGGTCCCAATGGCGGGGAAATCTACATCGACGGATTCTCCGGCGGCCAGCTTCCGACAAAGTCCTCCATCCGGGAAATTCGCGTGAACCAGAATCCTTTCTCCGCCCAATACGACAAGCTGGGATATGGGCGCATCGAGATCTTGACTAAGCCCGGCACGGACAAGTGGCACGGTCAGGGAATGGGCATGTTTAATGACTCCGCTCTCAATTCGCGTAATCCTTTTGTCAGCACGGAGCCGGGCTACCATCGAGAATTCATGGACGGTAGCGTGGGGGGCCCGCTTAGCAAGAAGGCGTCTATCTTCATCGATGGCGGGCGCAGGGATATGGCAGGAAATTCGGCAGTGAGTGCGGTAGTTTTGGATTCGAATCTCCAGCAGACGGCGTTCAGCCAGGCAGTGCCCAATCCCAACACCAACACCAACCTGAGCTCGCGCGTGGATTACCAATTGACCGCGAATAACACTCTTACCGCGCGTTATCAGTTCTTCGACACCAACAGCAAGAATAACGGCATCGGCCAGTTCGCTCTGGCCACGCAAGGCTACAACACCGAACAGACCGAGCACAACATCGAGATCAGCGACTCGCAGGTGCTCAGCGCGCGCGCCGTCAACGATTTGCGGTTCGAGTTTGCCCATGACACCGACAATCAACTTTCTCTGAACTCGGACGCCACCTTGCAGGTCCAGGGAGCCTTCACCGGGGGCGGAAATACCCTCGGCAAGGCCTTGGACACGCAGAACCACGTCGAAATCCAGAACCTCACTTCCATCACCAGCGGCAAACATTACATCTCGTTTGGCGGCAGGGTGCGGGATGTGAACGAGAAGAATAGCTCGACGGGGAATTTTAACGGGACTTTCACCTTCGGATCGCTGCCCGCTTATCAATCCGCGGAAGACATCCTGCTGGCCTGCCAGCAGGCCGGGGAAACCATTTGCCAGGCCAGCGGCGCCAGTCAATTCACGCTCACGGCCGGAAACCCCGCCGCGACGGTCAATTGGGTGGACTTGGGGCTGTACGCCGAGGACCAATGGCGCCTGCGTTCCAACATGTCGTTGAACTTCGGAATCCGATACGAGACCCAAAATACCATTCACGACCACACGGACTTTGCCCCGCGCGTGGGGCTCGCCTGGGCGCTCGGCCATGGCAACAGCGCGAAGACCGTAATCCGCACCGGCTTCGGCATTTTCTACGACCGGTTTCAGGAGACGCAGATCATTGAAGCCACGCATTTGAACGGCGAGAACCAAACGCAATATGTCGTGACCAATCCCGACTTCTTTCCCACCATTCCGTCAATAAGCGACCTAGCCGCGATGTCTGCAAGTACCACGGCGAAGGCGGCTTACCAGATCGATCCCCACTTGCGGGCGCCCTACACCATCCAAAGCGCCGTGGGAGCGGAACGGCAAGTTACCAAGAGCGCCACCTTTTCCGTCACCTATCTGAACTCGCACGGCGTTCGCCAGCTCATGACCCGCAACATCAACGCGCCACTTCCCGGCACCTACGTTTCATGCCTCTCCAGCGATACCACTTGCATGCCGTCCGCCGGCATCCGGCCCTACCCGGATGAAGGGAACCTCTACCAATTCGAGTCGGATGGCCTCTTCAACCAGGACCAACTCATCACCAATATCAACCTCCATCTGGGCACTAGATTTTCCTTATTCGGGTTTTACTCCCTGAACTTCGCCGACAGCGACACCTCGGGCGTCACCTCCTCCCCGTCCAACTCCTATGATATCAAGTTGGATTACGGCCGCGCCGCGTTCGACATCCGGCATCGAGTATTCCTGGGAGGATCTTTCTCGCTGCCCAAGGGAGTGCGGCTGAGCCCGTTCATGATTGCCAATTCGGGGTCGCCTTTCAACATCACCACCGGCCAGGACAATAACGGCGATTCCATCTTCAACGATCGCCCCACCTACGCCGCTGCCGGGGCCTCGGGAACAGATATTGTCAAGACCCGTTGGGGAACGTTTGATACCGACCCCCAGGCAGGCGGCACCGTGATTCCCATCAACCTGGGGACCGGGCCGGGACAGTTTTCCATGAACCTGCGGCTGACCAAGACGATCGGCCTGGGGCGGAAAACCGAAACCAGAACCCTTTCCGGCCCCATGGGCCCGCCGCCGGGTGGCGGACGGGGTGGACCTCCCGGAGGCGGCGGGGGGCTAGGTGGAGGCCTTGGCCCGGGAGGGTTGAGCAGCGGCGGCGGACGCGGCGGGCCTCCGGGACAGAATGTCAGCTATCGTTACAACCTGACCGTGGGCATCGGGGCCATGAACGCCTTCAACATTGTGAACCTGGGCGCGCCCGTCGGCCAACTGAGCTCGAAGACGCTCTTCGGCAAGTCCAATTCGCTGGCGTCGGGCTTCGGCCCGCCTGGAGGCGGAAACCGCCTGATCGATTTCCAGGTGATGTTTAGCTTTTAGCCCAACTTCCACATCTGGTGGGATGAGATGTTGTATTTACAATAGGTTGCGATTTCATTCCGTCACTATGGAGAGAGGTCGTGCCAAGTTCTCACGGGTTTCATGACCTCCGAGGGGATCTTC
>JBKQVI010000507.1:0-7130 GCA_052139985.1 Terriglobia bacterium | reverse complement strand
CAGCCAGAAATTCTCGATGAACTGCTCGCGCTGGTCGTCGGATTGCAGTTGCTTGAACGCCGCCCGTTCCTCGTCGGTGATGATGTAGGCCACGTCTTCGTTCAGCCACTTACGGTAAGGCGTCTCCAATTCGCCTTTCAGCCTTTCGGCCCGTTTTTTCTTCTCGCGCTCTGAAATCGGCTTGGCAATGGTCTCGCTGCCCGGAGGCAGGCCCAGGGTCTTGCCCTTCTTTTTCGGCAGGGCTGAATCGGGCGGCTGCTCCGGTTGAGCCGGCGGCGTTGGTTGATCGGCTGGCTGCGCTTGCGGACTGGACGGCTGCGTTGGCTGGCTTTGCTGAGCAATCACGAGGCCCAGAAGCAGGGACGTGGAGAGGCACGCGATGGAAAGGCGAGTAGCGTTCATACGGCACCGCTTCCTGAAACAGGCTCGTTCGGTAGTAACCTATTTTAGAACCTTGCGTTTGTCAGGGTCAATCCCGTGAACCCGCGGCTACAGCGTGCGACTGCGGACACGACTCTTTCGGACTAGCTGGCGGGAGGTTGGAAAGCACCCGCAAAAATCCACGAATACGCCAAAGCGGACTGAAAGACCCCGCGTAGCCGCCGCCGTATCCAAGATATGCGGGCGCGAGCCACACGATCATGCCGTGCTCGCCCGCGCGTTCGACCACCTGGTGGGCAAGGTCGAAGTAGGCGCTATTGGGAGTGGAAAAATCGCCCGGCGTATGGAACGGCGCCAGGCCCGAGCGGGTTCTCGGCGCCAGGGTGCAGAACTTGTGTTCGAGCAGGTTGACGATGATCGAGTTGAAGCCGCGATTCTGGCGATCTTCCAGATACGTCTGCCTGTCTTTGTCGTCGAGTTGAACGATGAGCGACCACGGCGAATCGCCAACCACCGGAAAAGGGCTGCCCTTCTGGTCCACCAGATAGCGGCCATTGTCGCTGATCTTTAAGGGTAAGTCTGATATTGGCGCGTCCGGCGCATTTGGCGCCGCGGCCAAGCGGCCTACCGGCGGCCACGGTATAAGTGCGCCCAACAGCAGTGCGGTAAACCACCCTGCAAATTCGCCGCTCATTTGCGCTCCTCGCGCCGGGCCTCGGCCTCGGCCAGCCAGCCTCGTTTCAATTCTGCGTCGGGCACATTGCTCAGATAGGGCTTGATGTCGAGAATGGGCGTACCGTCCAACATGTCCACACCTCGGACCCGAAGGCGGTTGCCTTCGCGGCCGAGCAGCCGCACTACGCTCAAGCCGATCGGATTGGGGCGGCGGGGCGACCGCGAAGCAAAAACGCCGTGAGGGTGCGAATCACAGGGCGGCGTACCGACCAGTTCGCAACCGCGGCTACGGTCGAAGACCCACAGGACGTAGAGGTGAGAAAAACCGTCGATGTCTTGCAGGCCGGCCTCGAATTGCAGAAGGATTTCAATTGTTCCCTCTTCCTCATGCTTCGCCCCAAGGCCGCGGGGAACTTGCCCAGCCTGCGAGAAAGGGCTGCGAACAAAACCAATAGGCTGCATGGTCCAGTTTTGCATGGTTACCTCATTCCGGATGATTCAGATTCGGGTTTGCCGCCATCATTCGCCATTGTCCTCTTTCATTCTCACTAACCGCATTTGTTTTCATTAACATAATGGAGAGCGCGTTATAACTGGCTTATTTTTCATCAACATAATGGAGAGGCGATAATCGGACAATTTTTCTCCATGTGTTTTCAATAACATAATGGAGGTTACCTTCATTTTTCCCCCCCGCGTTTTTGGGAGGCCGATGGCGCTGCAATGGCTAACGCGTTTAATATCATTGGCTTGTATTTTTGCCTGCTGCTGCACGATTTCCTCTAACTACTTTTATTATCATCAACATAATGGAGAGCGACGGGTCTTTGCCACTTGGTTGTCGCGCCGGTGAGAACGGAGCACGGCTGACAAAATGGCAGCATGGAAACATTTTTGCTCTGATTTTGTACCCGTGCCGGCCGCCCGCGAACGGCAAAGCGGAAATCGGGGGCGGGCCCGGACTACTATTTCCAGGCAACTTCGCGGCACGCGAAGCTTTTGTGGCACGGACTTCCAGCCCGTGAGCGGGCACGGCCAAGATGGCCGTGGCACAGTTTGGTTGCGGCTCTGCCGCTGTGCGATATGACCGCACCGCCGCTTTCCAAGGAATAGGCTAGCATGTTGTCGGCCATTCTCCGTGTCGTAATTCGGCGAGCTCCTCCCAGTGGAAAATAAGCTCGGGTAGCGCCGGTGGGCTCGCCACGTCCACGCGATATTGTCGTCAATGAACCGCGCCAAAAACGAAAACCACACGTGGGCACCCGCAGGGCGGTGGAGCTGCAACCAGAGATGTAGGGCCCAGCGGCGCTGGCCCGGGCCGAACGCCGTTCGGCCGTACATTGCGTGTGCCGCCGCAGTGCTGACGCCGCTGGGTGTGCGGCAGAAACCTGTAGAGCCGGGCTTGAGCCCGGCACCTGCATACGTAGCGGCGAGTTTACCTCGCCATGGCGGCGTAACGCCGCCCCTACGGTATGCCGCCCTCAAGGGCGGCTCTACGATTGCCGGCCTGCCCGCGAGCGCAAAGTAGCCGATAAACGGGGTGCAGGTTTTCACCCTGCTGGTGGGCCAAGTGCCGAGCCACCGAGTCACCATGCTGGTCCAGGAACGTGGAATCGATTTTGAGCCCACGGATGACTACCTTCAGGAAGTCCGCTTGGCTGGTGGCGAGGACGGGCAGACGGTGGGGTTTTCCAAGAAGAAGCGCTTCCTCACCTCAGCTCCTGTCATGGAAGACAAGCTAGGAGGTCGGCTCGAATCCGACGAGCCGCCTCAATCATTTGTCGAGCGTCTGTTTCCGTCGGCTCATACAGGTCGCTCGGGTAACGCGCGGCTACAGCGTAGTAGCTCAGTTTTTGGCAGTCCTGCTGCCGCGCGGCCAGAGAGGAATTGAGCGGCACACAAGCCGCCAATAGCGCCACCAGGTCATGGGTCAGAATTGGTGGTCGGCCGTGAAAAACCAGAAAGGCCTTGAGGAACTTTTCCGCAGCCTGCTGGGCGTGAAAGCAGATCGTGTCCCAGGGAATCTCTGGCGCTTGCAGGTTGTTTTCGATGTTTAGCAGATCGTTTTCAGCCTTGGCCAGCCACGTCCCGTAATTAGATCGAGCTGCGCTCATAGAGCGGCTTTCCCTCGGCTTCGATAAGCGCGAGCAAAGTGCCATTGACGCCGCGCAGTCTTTCGACCTCGGCGGGCGTGTAAACCACCAGATCCATCGACCAGGGGCGCAAACCGAAGACGGAGCTAACTTCAACTGCGCGCTCGGGCGGGCTCGCAACGCTCTCCATTTCGATGAAGAGGTCCAAGTCGCTTTCCGCTCTGGCCTCGCCGCGCGCCCGGCTGCCGAACAAGATGATGCGACGAGGATGAAAATGCTCGACGATCTTCTTCGTGATGTCGGTCAGCAATTCGGAATCCGTCATAAGCTTGCTCCTATCATACCTCAGTTTCCGCTCCATTGGTTCGGGGTGCTCTCTCCCGGATGGCATTGTGCCGCGCCCATACACGATCTTCCATTTGCAAGCGCAGTTGCAAGCGCTCTGAGTTCGTGGCATGATTCCTCTCCTCCCGAGATGCACATGGCGCATCAACGCATCGTGGCCACCGTGGTTCTCATCACAATTTTGGTTCTGACGCTGCCCGCGGAAGCGCAGCAGAAACCTGTAGCGCAGGGCCCGCGGTTCGGCCCTGCGGCTTTTCCATCAATATGTGCCGCCACGGCGCTGCCCGTGGGAGGGCAACAAGAACCGGTAGCGCCGGGATTCAGCCCGGCAAAGCCCTTTACCCGGGAGCAGGTCGTCAACATGGTGCGGGACGGATTCGGAGACGAGTCGGGCGCGAAACTGATCGGGCAGCGCGGGATTGATTTCGCCCCGTCTGGAGACTTTATCCAAACCCTCAAGGCCGCAGGCGCGAGCGAGGCATTTCTTAAGGCGCTGCGCGCCGCCAAACCGCCCGCGCCCGCAAGCGCCAAGAAGCCGCTGAACCAGGTGCAGGTCATCACCCTGCTCGCTGCATATGTAAATGGGAATCAGACAGTCAGTAATCTGGCAGTAGAGATAGCCAAATCGAGTAGACAGATCAATCTCGTTAGAACTCGTGAATGGGATTGACGCTGACTTTGGCGTATATTGGGAGCCCGATAAGACGCTCGACAGTCTGGGCCGACGAGTAGATCGATGAGAGGTTGGACACGGCGAGCCATCTCAACCCCTTAATGTAGAATCGATTCTAGCAATTATTCTGGTGCGACAATCTGAGGAGGAAGGCGATGTTTAACAGAGGAATCAGCGACGTTAGGTTTTTGGACGCGTTGAAGAACTGGGAGCATTGGAAGGAAATTATCAGCGATGAAGATCTATATGTTGCAATAAGAAAAGAATACATCAATATATATTATTTAGGATGCAGTATCTTCAAGATATCTTACCAAGAAGGACGACTTGTATTCGAAACACACTACAAATACCTTGTTCATCCAAATATGAAGCACCCCCTAATTTCATGGGACGGCGGGAGTCCTGCTGTATTGCATCGAGTGGGTGAGATCCTCATACATGAATTCGACCTCAGTTTATTAAAGAAATCGTCGTGCTGGTACGCGGAAGATGAGAAAGTGGGGGTACATCGTATTTTGAAGAGCAATCATAACGTCGTAGACGTCGAGATCGCTCTATCACCCAACTCAGACGTGGAAACAGACATTGAGGATCAGAGCCCCAAGGGTAAAAGGGTTGCCGACCGCATTGATTTTGCGGCAATTCAGACGAAGGACGGTAAACCCTGTATCGTATTTTTTGAAGCAAAGCGGTTCCATAACGGCGAGCTGCGATCACAGAAATTCGAACCAGCAGTAATAAAGCAGATTGGAAAATATGAAGCATTTATAGAGGAATATCGGCCGGACCTTGAAGAATCGTATCGTAAAGTTTGCAAGAACTTAGTGGATCTGGTCCCGCCGAACCGCTATGACCCTTTAGTGAAAGAGGTCGCCGAAAGCCCTGAAAAAGTGATGGTCGATTCTCAAGTTAGGCTTGTGATTTTTGACTTCAGTGCTGATCAAGATGGCGGCGAAGATTGGAAGAAGCACAAGGAAGTCCTCAAGAATCATTTCAAGAGCCGATTGCTAATGAAAGGAAATCCTCGCGGATTTAGTGGCGGAATAAGCGATCCGCGTTTGAAAGACGCAGCTTGACCCTAACTCTCACCGTCCATCGCGGCACGCAGCAAATCGGTGGGACCTGCATCGAAATCGAGCACCCGGACGGGAACCGCCTTATCCTCGACGCGGGGCGACCGCTAGACGCGCCGGAAGGAGCCACTGGCTTGCTGCCGACGTCGCTTGATCGGATCCGTCCGGCGACCGTCCTCATCTGCCATCCCCATCAGGACCATTGGGGCTTGGTGGAGGAACTGCCCCCAAATTGGCCGATCTGGACGGGCTCGAAGTCGGCCAAGCTGATCGCGATTACCAGTGACGTGACGCGTCGTCCGCTCGCCCGGACCTTCGAGACGTGGAACAGCCGTTCGGGACCCTTCGCCATCGGGCCGTTCACCGTCACGACCTATCTCACCGACCATTCTGCCTTCGACGCCTATATGCTGCTGGTCGAGGGCGCCGGAAAGCGGATTCTCTATACGGGCGACTTTCGCCGTCATGGCCGAAAATCTGTGCTGGTGGACCGGTTTATGGCTAACCCGCCGCCCGATATCGACGTGCTGGTGACGGAGGGATCGAATCTCGGCACGGATAAGCCGGTGAAGAGTGAGAAAGAGATCGAGCAGGACTTCGTCGAGTTGTTCAAACGGACCAAGGGACGCGTCTTCGTTTCCTGGTCGGGCCAGAACATCGACCGGACGGTGAGCCTTTACCGGGCAGCAAAGCGTACGGGCCGGATACTGGCGATCGATCTCTATACCGCCGATGTCCTCGATCGAATTGCGGAAGGAACGCGTCTGCCGCGAGCTGGATTCTCCAATTTGAAGGTCGTCGTGACCAAGGGGCTTGGCACCTATTACCGCAAACTGGGCCGCGGGGACTTCGTGGCGAGAATGGCGATACACGGCATCGCCTCGCGCCACCTCGTGGGCGGTCGCCAAGTCATTATGGTGCGCCGCACCCTGCTGCGTGATTATCAGGCTGCCGGTGTTGTGCCCACGGCTGATGACGCTTTCAATTTCTCGATGTGGAGCGGCTATCTTTCGGAGCCCTATTTCACGGAGCCGCTGGAATGGTGCCGCGCAGGTGGGGCCGAGATCGCCCATATCCATACCAGCGGCCACGCTTCCGCAGTGGATCTGCGTGCCTTTGCTTTAGCCGTCCGACCGAAGACGGTTGTGCCGGTGCACGGCGTGAAATGGGACGAGGAAGCGCATGGCTTTGGCACCATTCGCCGCCTTGCGGATGCCGAGCCGATGGTGGTCCCTTGACGATCTCACCCACACCGCGGGCCGTTGCCGCCAGGAGGAATACCGGTATGTTCCGGGAAGGTAACGTGAGCGGAGGCGAAGAATTTCCTCGCCCAAAGCCAGTTCTATCAGCAAGCGCAGGCCTGATTTCCAAGGTCCGCGGCTTTTCGCACTGATCGCACCCAAGGGCCGCGGACCTATCAAACTGGTCCGCGCTAGGCATGTTTGGAGCTTCCCACCTTGCGCAACTCGATCACCAGGCGTAGGGCGTCGTTAACGGCTCTTCCGCTGCGAAAGGCCTTGTGGACATCGGGGTCCAGGAGAACGAGGTTTGTGCCCGCGTGGTAACGCTTCGCGTGCTTGCCGCGTGCACCCCCCTTGAGCAACTGGCCAAGATCATATTCGGGCCGCAACTCGTCGTTCAGCTTACTCTTCCGTGTTTTCATAGGCTCTTTTTTCTCTTGCGGTCAGGGTTCGGGCACTGATGATCCGAATGTAGATGCTTGGCGGCTTTGTGGGCATCCCACTCGAACTCCACAAGTCTTTTGTAGCGGGTGTTCACCATGGAGTCGGAGTGACATTTTACGTGCAAGTTGCTGCATGCTAACGAGGTTTGCGGCGCTCGGGCAGTTTTTTGCGCGTGACTACAGCAATCTTCCGGTGCGGTAGT
>JBKQVI010000506.1:0-37406 GCA_052139985.1 Terriglobia bacterium | reverse complement strand
GCGAATGTTACAAGTGTGTTACCGGAAAATGTTAAGTTATGGGCAATTTCCTGAGGGGACCCGTCCAACTCCTCTTTTGCTTTTCCTTCCTAAGAACCTTTAAAATGCCTGAGGCGAAAAGCAAAGTCCGCGGCCACCGGCTTCAGCAGCCTTACATACCGCGAACTTAAATCTTCCAGCCAGTTTCGTTCCGGAGTTATCTATGGGACAAGAGGGGTTCTCGATTCTGATCCTGGGTGCGGGCAAAGCGACGCGTTTCAAATCCGCGTACCCAAAGCTTCTGCACCCCTTGGCGGGCCGTTTGATGGGCGAATACGTTTTGCGCGCGGCCGTAGCGGCCGGGGCCGAACGGGTTTACATGATCATCGGCCACCAGGCAGAAGAGATGCGCAAGGCATTTGCCCGCGCGGGGGTGGAATTCATTGAACAGAAGGAGCAATTAGGCACCGGCCACGCGCTGATGGTGGCTCGCCCGGAACTCGAGCGCTGTCCCAGCGGAGTAGTGGTGGCGCTGGTGGGTGATGTGCCCAAACTTCAGCCGGAGACTTTGCGCGCGCTGGTGGCCACGCACCTTAAGGAGAATGCAGCCTGCACAATCCTCACCATGAGCGTGGCGAATCCGACTGGTTATGGACGCATCGTTCGAGTGGGTGGCAAGCGCGTGCGCGCCATTGTGGAAGAAAAGGCAGCGAGCGCCACGCAGATGAAGATTCGCGAAGTGAGCACCGGCATCCTCTGTTTCTCACGCCAGCCGCTGCTGGCACACTTGGGCGAGCTTTCGTGCAACAATGCCCAAAAGGAATATCTGCTGACGGACCTCATCGAGATCTTCAATAGAGAGCGTCTCAAGGTTGCGGCATTCCAGGCGCCGGCCGAAGAAGCGATGGGCATCAACGATCGCGCGCAACTGGCCGAAGTGGGAAAGACCTTGTTCCTGCGCCGCGCGATGAAATGGATGAAAGAAGGCGTGACCCTCACCGATCCCGAGACAACGTACATCGATGAGGATGTTGTCATCGGTCCTGACACGATCATCGAGCCGGGGGTCAGCCTGCGCGGCCAAACCCGCCTGGGAAGCGGTTGCCGTGTCGGACCCTATTCAACCATCACCGATTCCAATCTCGGCGATGGCGTCACGGTGCGCCAGTGCTGCGTTATCACCAATGGTGAAATCGGCGAAGGTACAGCGGTCGGCCCTTTCGCACATCTGCGGATGGGCGCAGTCATCGGGGCCGGGGCGAAAATCGGCAACTTCGTGGAGGTAAAGAAATCGACGATCGGCCAAGGTACCAAGGCGCAGCACCTGACCTATCTGGGAGACGCAACGGTGGGCGCGCGCTCCAACATCGGCGCCGGCACCATTACCTGCAACTACGACGGCGAAAAGAAGAACCCTACGATTATCGAGGACGAAGTGTTCATCGGTAGTGGAAACATGCTGGTGGCGCCAGTGCGCATCGGCAAAGGGTCCTATACAGCCGCGGGCTCAACGATTACCCACGACGTTCCGGCCGACTCGCTGGCCATTGAGCGTGGCCCCCAGGTAAATAAAGAAGGTTGGGCGCGCGAGAGGAAGAAAGGCAAGACCCACGACAAGAAGTAGGCAGGTTCGTGGATGGAACAGGCGCAAAATGGCTTTGGCAGAACATGACGGCAATCTTCTGGGTCTCAACCTGGAAGAATTGGAGAAACTCGCGCTGAGCTGCGGCCAACCGCGATATCGAGGGCGGCAACTCTACCACGGGATGTACGTCCGCCGCGTTCGAGACCTCTCCGGGCTTACCGATCTTAACCGTGATTTCCGGGATGCCATCGCGCCTCATCGAGGAATCATCTATCCGCAAGTTGAGCGCGAGTTCTCTTCCCATGACGGCGCGGTCCGCTACCTTTTCCGCCTCCCGGACGGCAACCGGGTTGAAACGGTTTACATGCCGGAGGAGGATCGCACCACGCTGTGCTTGTCCAGCCAGGTGGGTTGCGCGCTTGACTGCAAGTTTTGCTTCACGGCCTTGTTGGGGGCCAAGCGAAATCTAAACGCAGGTGAGATCATCGGGCAAGTGCTGGCAGTTGCCGCAGGGCAGAACCTGGCGCGCGGCACGCGGCTCAATCTGGTTTTCATGGGAATGGGTGAACCCATGCTGAACCTGCCGCAAGTCCTGAAGGCCGTGGGAATTATCGCCGATCCGAAAGGGATGGGCGTGCCCCTGCGGCGCATTACCGTATCCACCGTCGGTATTCTCCCGCGCATTGAAGAGATGGCGCTTCACCCGATGCGTCCCAAACTGGCCATCTCGCTCAATGCTTCCCACGACGAACAGCGCAGCGCGCTGATGCCCATCAACCGGAAATACCCGCTGGCGGATCTGTTGCGGGTTTGCCGTTCCTACCCCTTGCGCCCGTGGGAACATTTGATGTTCGAGTACGTCATGCTGGATGGATGCAACGATGCGGACGACGACGCCCGCCGCGTGGCGGACCTGCTGGGCGATCTGCGCGCCAAGGTCAATCTGATTCCCTACAACAGCGGCCCGCAACTCCCTTTTCGCGCGCCCCCGTTCGAGCGCGTGCTGGCCTTCCAGAAAATCCTGATGGACCGGCGCGTTCCGACCTTCATCCGCATCTCCCGAGGTCAAGACATCAGCGCCGCCTGCGGGCAGCTCAGCCTGGCCATTGGGTGAATCGGCAATGGAGCGATGGATCGCCGGGGAAAGCGCCGCTATGGGAAAATCATGAACATAAGGGCCAGGGGGTTTTTTGTTTGGGGCTTCCTGCAAATGGTGGCGGAATCTTGGCGGTACATGCAATGGCGGGATCTGTTGAGCCTTACGAACCTGCGGTCGTGTTGGCGCGTGTACGGCTATACAGAGCAGAGCATGGCGGGCATCGTTAATGTGCGGACGCTGGCCCGATGGGCGGACCAGGGGGGGCTGCCAGGTGCCTTCGTCGAGTGCGGGGTGTGGCGTGGAGGATGCGCCGGCATCATGTGCCTGATGGCGCAAGCGTCAGGCCGGCGGGTGTGGCTATTCGATTCGTTCGAGGGAATGCCGGAGGCCACAGAACGGGACGTCGGTCCGCAAGCGGAAGAACTGGCGTTCGGGCGTAAAAAAGGGCGGCTGGTTCCGGTGGGTTCCAATGTCGCGACCCTGGAGGAGGTACAGCAACTGCTGAAATGCAAATTGGGTGTGGACCTCACAACGGTTGTGTTCAGGAAAGGATGGTTTCAGCAAACCATCGAACCGGCGCAGGACGAAATTGGGCCGGTTGCCATCCTGCGCGTGGATGGCGATTGGTATGAATCGACGAAGGTGTGCCTTGAAGGACTCTATGACAATGTAGTGGAGGGGGGATTCATCATCATCGACGACTATGGTTGGTTTCCAGGATGTAAGGCCGCAGTGGATGAATTCCTCGCTGATCGTAAGCTGGAAGTGCAGATCATCGCCGTTGATTATACCTGCGTGTATTTCTGCAAACCCGCCAGCGCGCGCGGGTAAAAGCGGACCCGGCGCGGAATCGATCGACGGTTGGGGCCCTCGCAGAGACGGCGCTGCAGACGGGGCGGGTCCCGGCCAGAAATCCTGATTTACAGTGCTTTCCGATAGATTGCAATGAAGGTTGACGACTGCGGCCTGCCCGTGCGCGGGCCCCTTAACTCGCCGCAAACCCCTTCCCCAGCGCCTGATTCACCGGGAAGTACCCAGGGTGAAATCCCCAACCGGCTTAGCCCTGCCGAGCGGGTTCGCCTGATGAGCGACGGGGTGTTCAACAACACCAGCCTGCTGATCTCGGGCCTGCTCAGCATCGTCCTCGTTCCGATCATGCTCAGGGGCCTGGGCGTTGAGTCTTATGGCCTCTGGGTTGCCGCGCTGTCGGTGGCGGGGACGGTGGGACTCTTTGATTTCGGGCTGGGCATGAGCGTCACGCGCGAAGTCGCCGCCTCGCTCAGCAGTGGGGCGGGGAGCGAACCGGCGCCATTTGTAAAGTCTGCCGGGATCATTTTTTGCCTCGTCGGGATCGCCGGCGGTATCATCATCGCTTTCCTGGGCCTGCCCCTGAGCAGCGGTTTGCACCTCTCCGGCGCGAATCGCCAGATTGCCCCGACCGTCTTTGCGCTTGCCGGTGTTGCCTTTCTTGCCGATCGCCTGCTGGGATTCACGACCGCGGTCCTTCGTGGGTTGCGGCGATTTGATATCACCAATTTGCTCGTGAGCGCGGCGGCCATAATCCGTGCGGTGGGAATTATTGCGCTCATCAAGCTGGGAACCGGCCTCGTGGCCGTGATGATGTGGCAAGTGCTGGCCGCAGCGGCGGCTGCCTTGGCAGGCCAATGGGCGGTCGGTAAGACCGCGGAAAAATTCCGCTTCCGTGTGGGGCGATTTGACTGGAGCATGGTGCGCCCTCAATTGCCCTTCGGATTGGCGAATCAGCTCACTTCCATTGTCGAGGTGATCATCTGGGAGACCGCGCCGTTGCTTGTCGGCCTGGTTCTCGGGTCGAGATGGATCGCGCCGTATTATATCGCCCAGGAATTTCCCATCGCGGTGGGCCCAATCATTTGGACCGCCGCCGAGGCACTTTTCCCTGCGGTTAGCCAGCACCAGAGGGACCAGGACATCGCCCAGACGCGGGAAATCCTCGAAGTCGGCACCCGATGGATTGTCGTCGTGGCCCTTCCTCTCTGCCTGGGATTGGGGATCGTAGCCCCAAGACTGTTGCAGACGTGGGTTGGAACCGTTCCGCCCGGCTCGACTCTGATTCTGCGGCTGATTACCGCGGCAGTGTTCATGGAGGGAATCGCGGCAGCTTCCATCCAGGTCCTGTGGGGGCGGGGTGCGATGCGAACACTGGTCATCATACCATGCTGTCTGATGGTGACAAGCTTGGGGCTCACCCTCCTGCTCTTGCCCCGCCTCGGCTTTGTGGGGGCCGCGTGGGGGCTGAGCGTGCCGATGTTCTTTGCGTCTTTTGTGTACCTTCGCATCGGCGCGCGTACCTGTGGAATCCGCGTTCGCGATCTCCTTATCCCGGCTTTTGACGGCTTGCCTCTGCCTATACTAGTATTGCTGGCGGCCGCACTCGGCATTCAGTTTGTCTTCCGCCGGGGATGGGCAGGTGTGATCGCCACAGCCATGGGAGGTGGACTTGTATACGTAACGAGTTTCTTCTGGTGCGCGGCTCGTCCGGAGGAGCGTATATTGGTTCGCAAGATGATGGACGCACCGGCAATCTTGGGCGACACGGTTTACAGGCGCGTCCGCCGCGCTCTGAAGCGTATTGGCTTTCTCCGGAGTGCATACTATTTCCTGCTTGCGGCACAGGAGGCCTTACAGGATAGCCCGCAGCGCAGCCAGGCGGACCTGAATCGGGAGTTTGAACCCCGCGAGGATCATTGGGATTACACCACCAACCCTTATCAGACGGGGCGAATCCGCTGCGAACTGGAGATGCTTGATGCCGTCCGGGGCGAGCGCCGCTTCGAAAAGGGCCTGGAAGTTGGATGTGCGGAGGGACTGTTCACCCAAGGGTTGGCAGAGCGGTGCGGCCACCTGCTGGCGGTAGACATCTCATCGGTAGCGTTGGCCAGGGCTCGCCAGCGATGCGATTGGGGTGAGCGGGTTCATTTCGCGGAATGGGATCTGCGCCTTGATATCTTGCCGGATACGTATGATCTGATTGTCATGATTCATGCTCTGGAGTATATCCGGAATCCCTTCGCGATTAGCCGAGCCCGCGCCAAGCTGGTGAAGGGTCTCCGCCCGGGCGGATACCTGTTGGTTGGGACCATGCGCGACGATGAGATGTTTGAAGACCATTGGTGGTGCCATTACCTCATTCGGGGTGGTAAAACGATTAACAACTTCCTGGCCCGGCATCCGGCCCTCAAGATGGTTAAGACCGCGGAGTTCTATTTGGGCAACGGCTTTGTTTCCTATGACGTGCTTCTTCAGAAGAAGGACTGAGAAAATCGCAACTTCATGACCCACCCCTTGAAACTGTCTATTGTTATACCGACGTGCAATCGCAGGGATGTTCTTTTGCAACAAACCCTGCCGGCCATTTTCGAACAGGACTTTCAGCCGGATCAGTATGAGGTGATCGTGGTCGTGGATGGTGCGACGGACGGCACCGCTGAGGCATTGCGAAGGTTAAAGCCCCGGTGTGCGCTCCAAATACTTGAGCAACCTAACCGCGGGCCGAGCGTGGCACGCAACTTGGGCGTGGCCAAAGCTTGGGGCGAAGTGGTGCTCTTTCTCGACGACGATATTATTTGTGGTCCTGACGTCCTCAAGCGGCATGTCGAGGCACACGGGGACATTGAACCCGTGGTGGCCTATGGGGCAATTTCCCTGGCGCCGGGGACGCCCGCCTCAGTCCTCAAATTTGCCAATGAAACCTGGTATAAGAATTACTACGGTACCCTCGATTCGCAAGGCGGTCTGAAGTGGCCGAAGGATGTCTTCCTGATCAGCAATAGCTCACTGCGGCGCCCCACGCTCCTCACCTGCGGCGGTTTTGACGAGACCATGCCGGCGAAGGAGGATTACGAACTGGGCCTTCGCCTGTGGAAGATGGGAATCCGATTTGTGTACCTTCCCAAAATTCTGGCATATGAATACTTCGTTAAACGGTCGCGACATTTTCTGCACAAAGATGGCGAGATCTACGGCCGGACGGAAGTCCTGATGTGCCGCAAGCATCCTGACTACCGACCCCTATCGGAGCTCGCGAAGCTTGGGAAGTGGTCATGGAGTACGCGGCTACGGCGGAAGCTGATTGCGCAGTCACCGGTGTCCCTGTCTTTTCTGGTCGCGCTGCCGCTCTGGGTGTGCGAACGGCTGTGCCGGTTTCGCGTGATGCAGCGGGCGGGGCTTCGCTTCCTCAGCACTGGACGCGGTATCGTGGAACTGCGCTCCGAGGTTCGCGAAGCGGGCTCCTGGAAGGCGCTGCAAAGTGAGTTCGGCACGCGTCTACCCGTACTCCTTTATCACCACGTTGGCCCGCCGCAGCCTGGAACCCTTTCCAGCCTGACCGTTTCTCCGCAGAGGTTTGAGCGCCACGTGCGCTGGCTGGTGCGTCGGGGCTATCAAGGCGTCCGTCCCTCCGACTGGCTCCGTTGGTGTCATGAAGGGAAAGGCCTTCCTCGCAAGCCGGTCCTGCTGACTTTTGACGATGGGTACGCCGACTTGGTGGAATACGCGTTGCCGGTCCTTCGACGCTATGGTTTCGGCGCGGCAGTTTATATCGTGACAGGACAAGTGGGAGGAACGAACGCTTGGGATGAGGCCCATGGTTCCGGCACATTCCGGCTCATGACCGCCGAGCAGATTCGCTATTGGGCTACGCAGGGGATCGAATTCGGCGCCCACAGTCGGACCCATGCTGACTTGAGGGCTCTGACCTCGGAAAAATTGAAGGAAGAGATCCTGGGTAGTAAGAGTGACTTGTCCAGTCTGTTGGGATCTCGAGTGGTCTCGTTCGCGTATCCTTACGGCTTCTACAATCAGAGCGCGCTGGATTGTGTTCGCGGAGCTTTCGACCTGGCCTTCATAGCCGACGATTTCAATGAGGGATTGAATCATCTTCTGGCTGATCCTCACCTCCTCCGGCGGACTATGGTTCAGACCAACGATTCGCTTTTGACCCTGGAGTTCCGTGCACGGTGGGGCCACAATCCCTTTGGAAACCTGCGGATCCGCATCGGCCTGCGCACTCGTCTGAAACACGCCGCGCGCAGCGTCTTTGGCGGGAGCCAGTGACCTGTCGCCAGCTTCTGCATACATTGCCCATGGCATGCCAGATGATGATTTTCTCGGCGGGCCGGTGGGGTATACATTTGCCGCCCCAGCGGAATCCCAAATCGGGCGTATGATCTTATTCAAGGAGAAATCTTGGGGATGGGCACCCCGCCACGCCTTCAAGTACGTGGGGCGATCTCAGGTGATCGTCGAAAGTGATGTGCCGATGAAAGACAACAAACAAAGTCCGATACGGCTGGTGGGCCACTACACCGCCGCAGGTGCGCTGGCGGGATTGCTCGTCGGAGCCCTCGAAGGGATCCATAGTTTCGGATATCCCAGCCCACCAGTTTTGCTCAAGCCTAACGTGAGCAATGTGATCCTATTTCTGGGTCCGTTGCTTGATGGGTTGGCTGCAGGCTTTCTCGGATTGATTATTGGACTCTTCGTCGCCAGCCGAACTAACCGAATCTGGCGTCTTGTTTCCCTCATCATCGGGGTTTGTCTGATCGCCGCGCTGATTCTCGCCATAGCCAAAGACCCAGGGTATGCCGCGCGCGTTTTGATGGGCACCGACCCATCGCCTTTCGCCCTGGCCATGCGAGCTGGGATTTTTCTGGCGTTGGTGGGTGCCTTCATCGGGGGACGCCTCCTCCCTCTTCGACCACTGAGCGTCACGCTGGCTGCGGCTTTCGCTATATTGATCATTGGCGTGCGGGTCTGCGACATAAGGCCCTCAATGCATCGGGGTGGAGTTGCGGCTATGTCCGCCGGGGGGACAGGTGACCCCAATATTATCCTAATTACGCTCGACACGGTGCGTGCGGACCACTTTTCCCTCTACGGATATGGTCGCCAGACCACGCCGAACCTCGACAAGTGGGCGCGGAAAGGCGTAGTATTTGAGAACGCCATCGCCCCTTCGTCCTGGACGCTTCCCTCCCATGCTTCGATATTCACCGGCTTGCTCCCTCATCAGCACGGCGCGGATGTCGACGCTCCATTGGACCCGAGTTGGTGGACGCTCGGCGATGTGTTGAGCTCAAGGGGATACGAGACCGCCGGTTTCACGTCGAACTTTGTCTGGGGCGGGAGGGGCTGGGGGTTGGGCAACGGGTTTGAGACTTACGACAACGATAGCACCACGGTGCGACATAATCTCAAAAGCCTGCGCTTGGGTAGCCTGCTCCTCCAACAACTCTACGGAAAGTATGTGCGGCCACAGGACTTGGACCGAAGGGACGCAAGCCAGATCAATCGCGACGTCCTCGGCTGGTTTCACTACCGCTCGCCAAGGCCCTTCTACATTTTCATAAACTACTTCGACGTTCACGAACCGTATCTTATCCCTCCGCACTATGCTCCCCCATTCGGCGACATCTCCCCTTGGGTGGTCAGCAGGATCAGGTCAGTTATGGCGAGGGAAGATGATCGTCCGCACCTTTCCGCCCGGGACCAAACATCCCTTGTTACCAGCTACGATAACTGTCTGGCATTTTTGGACAAATCCGTGGGTGAGCTGTTGGATTCTTTATCCCACTCTCCCGGATGGGAAAACACCATCGTTATCATTACCTCTGACCATGGAGAGGGCTTCGGCGAGCACGGCACTTACAATCATGGTTATAACCTCTATAGAGAGGTTTTGCATGTCCCTCTCATTATTATTGGACCCAAGATCCCGGCAGGCCTTCGAATTTCAAACGTGGTTCGATTGCAGGAACTCTTTGAGACAGTTCTGCAACTTTCCGGGATGGACAACCCCCCGTTTCAGCGGGCCAGCCTCCAGCGTTTTTGGAGGCCAGGATTTGAACCTGGGAACTCTAATGAATCCGTGGTATCAGAATTATCACCGGAAGAGCAGTCGCCCGCCCCCATCAGCTTGACGACCTCAGAATGGCAGTATCTGCACGACGAGCAAGGCAACGAAGAACTCTATAACTGGGTGAGCGATCCAAGCGAAAAGCTCAATCTGGCCAAATCCCCCGAATATCAGGAGGTTCTGAAGGACCTTCAAGTCCAGCTTCGAGCGACGGTCGCCGAGTCGCTGCGCCCATGGAGAAGACCGGAGTACCTTTCCGCGCTAGGCGGATCTGACCGGACGGTGGCCAACGTTGCCCGATCAAGTCCTGTGTCGGATTCTCATTCTACTCCCCAGCCGCAGATTCCAATCGGAGCTTCACAGGCCTTCTTCCCACGTCGAACTCCTACATCAAACCCACGACCACCATCGACGGATCAGGAATTGCTGCAAAGCCTGCCTTACCACTAATGCCCCACCGGTTTCGACTATGCTGCGTTCACGACTCCGGCCTATAATCACCAGACGGACGACTTGTACCGTAAGTGCGGCGACTAACTCAAAATTGGAAATTCCTGAATCTAGTGGGGGAGAACTGACCGACGATGCCGGGAAGAATTGAAGGGTAACGGTGCCACCGGAACCGCAAGCAATGACGCCATCTGAGAATCAGGCTAAGCCGCGCCCATCGTGGGTGCCGGACAGGGTGACCGCCCTTTACTTGCTGGCCGCGTTGATTTTCCTCTATGCTTTTCTCTTCGTTCCTCCCTTCATTCCGATTGATCACTTTGGGGATGGCCTGGTCCACTTTGCCGACGCGATGAGGATGCGCGAGGGCCAAGTGATGTACCGGGACTTCTTTCAATTCTCACCTCCGGGCGCCGCTCTCGTTGATTTGCTATTCATCGGGTTATTCGGACCCCGGCTGTGGGTGCTCAGCATGGTCCTCATGCTTTTGGGGATGGGTATGGCCTGGCTGGGCATCGCGATCTCCAGGAAGTTGATGCCACCGAGCCTTGCATTGTTGCCGAGCACAATCTTTCTAGTGGGTGTGTACAAAAACCTGCTCGACGCCACCCACCATTGGTACAGTCTGCTAATGGCAACCGCGGCGCTTGCCGTGTTGATGGAAAGGCGGACCGCGGCGCGGATTGTTGCGGCGGGCTTGTTTTGTGGCCTCTCTGCGTGCTTTACCGTTTCGCGGGGGGTGGCGGTTACCGTGGGTTTTGCAGCCTACCTGTGGTGGGAAGCCCGGCGGGGGCGGAAGGACTGGCGCGAATTGCTCGCGAAGGAAACCGGACTTTTAGGGGGCTTCCTCGCCTCAGTGGTGGGCGTGAATGCCTATTTTGTTTGGAAGGCGGGGCTCGCCAGGGTCTTCTGGTGTACTGTCGTTTTTGGCCTCAAATACCATCCCAAACAGGTGGACGAGAACTCTTTCTGGGTGCTCACCAATGACTTGCCGAGACTGGCCTGGCAGGCGAACGTATTATTCCGCCTCGCAACATGGCTGTTCATTTTTGTAGTTGTCCCTCTCGTTCCCATTCTGTTTTTCGGGCGATATTGGCAAAAGACCGGAAGCAAACCTCGGGGGTACTGGGAACGGCCGATGTTGTTAGCGATGGAGTGCTCGTTTATGGTTCTATGTGTTGTGCGCGCCCCGGCATCAATTCGGATGGCTTCCAGCACACTGCCGGGCATCATACTCCTGGGTTGGTTTATCGCATCTCCACGAAAACTCTGCCGGACCATTGTCGTCCTACTGACGGTAGGGATTTTCCTTGTTATTCCTCATGCCGTGACGAGGTTCCAATCCGTCGAGCGAAAAACTATTACTTCTCCCGACGGCCAGTTGGCCGTTGCGGATCCTGAAAGGTACGAGGAGTATCAGTGGGTCCTGCAGCACGCCCATGCATCCGACTATCTTCACGAAGCGGCGGGCCCAGATATGTATTTCTATTTGGATCTCCGCAACCCCACGCCTCTTCCTTTCTTGACGAACTGCGCATACACGACTACGGAGCAAGTGGCGGAGGCAACCCGCGGATTGGCCCAACATCGGGTTCAATACGTCGTCTGGTCACCTTCGCAGTTGGATACTATCCCTGACTGGGAAGGTCCTGGCGACAATCATCTCGGACCGCTCCGGGACTACCTCCATGATCACTATCGAATAGTCAAGGTCTTCGCGAACTCTGACGAAGTCTGGGAAAGAATAGCAGAGTAAGGGGTTGGACGTGGCAACAAGCTCGGAATTGGCTTGCATGCAAGAGTCGAGCGTACCACCATTAGAAGCTTCCTGATATGCACTCGCCTGCCAAGATGACTTCGGACGTGCAAGACATATGGCCCGCTGGGCAGGAAGGTGGACACACCTCTGGCCGAGCCCTTGATGCCTGGGCACTCCTTTTCCTGCTGGCCGCGCTGATTTTTCTCTACGCTTTTCTCTTCGTTCCGCCCTTCATTCCGGTCGATCACAACATCGACGGCCTGATTCTTGTGACTGACGGGAAGCGGATGTACGAAGGCGCAACGCTGTACCGAGATTTCTTTCAGTTTACAACCCCGGGGACCCCCCTTGTTTATTTCCTGCTCTTCAAACTGTTGGGGCTCCGCCTCTGGATACCGGATTTGACTCTCCTGCTCCTGGGGCTGGGCCTGGCCTGGTTGGGCGTGGTGATCGCCAGGAAGATGATGCGACCCGGCCTCGCGCTGCTGCCGAGCGCCATCTTCCTGATTGGAGTGTACAAGAACCGCCTTGACCCCACTCATCACTGGTACAGTCTGCTGACGGCAACCGCGGCGATAGCAGTATTGATGGAGCGGCGAACCCCGGCACGGATTGCGGCTGCGGGGCTTTTCTGCGGCCTCACATTCTTTTTCACGCAGACGCGCGGCTTGGCTGCGGTCATAGGCTTCGGAGTCTTCGTGTGGTGGGAATCCCGCCAGAAACAGGAGCCGTGGCGCGAATTGCTCAAGCAAACGGCTTGCCTAGTGGGAGGCTTCCTTGCCACTCTCATCGCCGTGAACGCTTATTTCGTCTGGAAGGCTGGCCTGGCCCGTTTCCTCTGGTGCACGGTGATCTTCGGCACCAAGTATTATACCAAGTCGGTTGACAACACTTTCCTGGTCGTGACCAAGACCTTTCCTGAATTCCTGTCCCTGCATTCTTTCCTCCTCAGCCTCGTGCACTGGGTTTTTCTCTATGCCGGCATTCCGGTAATCTACATTCTGTTCTTCGCTCGATATTGGCGGGAGTCCGGGAAGAAGCCCAAGGAATTCTGGGTGCGTCCGATGTTGGTGGCCTTGGTGGGCTCCTTCATGCTCTTGAGTGTCGCTCCGTCCCCAAGTCTTACCCGGGTGGCTTCGAACTCCTTGCCGGGCCTCATACTCCTGGGTTGGTTCATTGATTCTCCCGGCAAACTCGCTCGGACCGTAGCCGCAGGATTGACGGTGGGGGTCCTGCTTTTAGTCCCGCATGCCGTCCTGACAGCGCAATCGATGGAGAAGCAGATTCTCTCGACACACCAAGGTAAAGTCGCCTTCCCGGACCCAGTCGCTTATGAGGAACTGGTTTGGATTCGAGATCACACCCGGCCAACGGAGAATTTCTATGATGTGGCGTTCGCCGCCAGCGAGTATTTTTACCTGAACCTTCGCAACCCCACGCCCTTACCTTTCTTAACGAGCGAAGGCTATACGACCCCGGAGCAAGTCGCGGAGGCAGTGCGAAGCCTGAAACAGCACGAGGTTCGTTACATCTTGGTCTGGTTGCCCGATTGGCTGGGTATCGGGCGGAAGGACGATCATCTCGATCCGCTCCGGGACTATATCCGTGGCCACTACCGGCCCGTCAAGGACTTCGCGGATTCTGACGAAGTGTGGGAGAAAAAGGACTAAGCTCGCGGTAATTTCTCGCAGGGTCGGGGCCACATGTTAGACTGAGCGGTCGAATGACGAACGAGTTCGACGCTGAAGTAGAGGATCCGCTGGTACCAAGGGGATTCTCCCAAACTTCGCAGATATGAACTCGCAAGTCCGGTTAGCTTTGGAGACACAAGAAGAGATGTCGCCAACGGAACAGGAGGTCGTCCCACCCTCATCCCGCTTTCTCGATGTTCGAACCGCCGTTTTCTTGCTGGCCGCAATGATTTTCCTCTACTCCCTTCTCTTCGTTCTACCCTTCATCCCCATCGATCACAACATCGACGGCTTGACATACGTAGCCGACGGGAAGCGGATGTTCGAAGGCCAAGTGATGTATCGGGATTTCTTTCAGTTCTCGACGCCGGGTACCGCCCTTATCTATTTCTTTCTGTTCAAGCTTTTGGGGGTTAGGTTATGGATCCCGGATGTGGCCCTCCTGGTTCTCGGAGTTGGATTGGCATGGATCGGTTTGGTTATCGCGCAGAACGTGATGCGCCCCAGCCTCGCTCTGCTGGCGATCACGATCTTTCTAGTAGGAATTTATAGGAACCTGCTTGACCCCACTCATCACTGGTACAGTCTCCTGACTGCAACCGCAGCGATAGCGGCGCTAATGGAGCGGCGAACTCCTGCGCGGATTATCGCGGCAGGGTTCCTCTGTGGCCTCACCGTGTGCTTCACCCAATCGTACGGGTTAGCTGTCACGGCGGGCATCGGAGCTTTTTTGTGGTGGGAATCCCGGCGGAGGGGCGAGGACGCACGTGAAATACTCAAGAAAGAGGCTGTGCTGGTCGGACCTTTTTTCACCGTCCTCGTCGCCGTGAACGCGTATTTTGTGTGGAGGGCAGGCCTCGCCCGCTTCCTCTGGTGCACCGTCGTCTTCGGCTTCAAATATTGGCCTAAAGAGGCGTATGTGAACAGCTTCTTGCCAGCCTTTCTGCAAGGCTTGCCCGAGTTCGGATCGCTGCATTCTATCCTCGTGACCTCTCTGAGATGGCTTTTTCTCTATGCAGTAGTCCCTTTTACTTGCCTTCTGTTCTTTGCTCGTTACTGGCTGGAGTCGGGGAAAAAGCCAACCGAATACTGGGCGCGCCCGATGTTACTGGCCCTGGTGGGATCCTTCATGCTTTTGAGCGTCGCGCCTGCCCCTACAACTTTCCGGATGGCGGCGAGCGCCTTACCAGGAATCATCCTCCTGGGTTGGTTCATTGATTGTCCACGCAAGCTCACTCAGGCGGTTGCCGGGGCGCTGGCAGTGGGGGTTCTATTGGTGGTTCCCCGAGCCGTGATGAATGCGCAATCCACGGGCATGCAGATTCTCTCCACACCCCAAGGCATGATCGCCGTCACAACCCCGGCGGCTTACGAGGAATACATTTGGATTCAGCAGCATACGCGGCCATTCGAGTACTTCTGCGCGACGTTTACAGACGTATACTTTTATCTGGATCTCCGCAACCCTACACCTTTACCTTACATAACGAACACTGGCTATACGACAAGGGAGCAAGTGGCGGAGGTGATTCGCAGTTTGGACCAGCACGCTCCTCATTACATCGCATGGTCGCCTGGGGATGTGGATGTAATCCATCATTGGGTGGCCCCCTCTGACGATCATCTCGGGCCGCTGCGAAACTATCTCCACGCCCATTATCGGCTGGTCAACACCTTCAACGGATCTGACGAAATCTGGGAGAGAAAGGACTGAGTTGGGTTTGCCTGTTTTCGGTGCGCCTCGACGGACATATCCTGATGCCTAAACCACCAACCTTTGCCTTCGGCGCAAATTGGAATCGATTTCTGCGCCACGTCACGGAAGACCGCGTGCGCAGTGCCGAGCGGTCGCTTACCGAATTCATGGGTCTGGAGAACCTCTGCAACCGAAGCTTTCTGGATGTCGGCTGCGGGAGCGGATTGTTCTCTTACGCCGCCTTCCGGCTCGGAGCCACGCGCGTTGTCAGTTTCGACCCGGATCCACTTTCCGTCAAATGCTGCGCCCACCTTCATCGGGCAGCGGGCTCTCCCGTGAACTGGGAGGTCCACCAAGCGTCCATCCTCGATACCGATTTCACTTCCCGCCTGGGCCCTTTCGATGTTGTCTATGCGTGGGGGACGCTCCAACACACCGGTCGGATGTGGGAGGCTCTCAGGCGCTCGACGGAACTGGTAAAGGGAGGCGGTTATCTCTACATTGCAATCTACAATCAGGTGGACGGATTGTTGGGATCGCAATTCTGGCGGAAATTCAAGAAGGGGTTCAACGCTCTGCCCCGCTCAGCGCAAATCATGGTCGAGATTGCCACCATTCCGGTGTACTTTGCCGCTCGCGGCCTGCACTTTCGCAGCCTGGTTGGGAATGTCCAGAATTACGAATCGACCCGCGGAATGCACTGGCGAACCGACCTCACGGACTGGCTCGGGGGGCTTCCCTATGAATGCGCCACGGTGGAGGAAATCTTCAAGTTTGTCCGCAACCACTGCGGGAAGTTTGATCTGCGCAACCTCAAAACTACGAACAGCCTCGCCAACAACTGGTATCTCTTTCAGCGCATCGAGCCTTAGAGGGTCACCCGGTTGCCTGTCCTCGGTCCTTCATGTTCGGTGTCCGGGCCGCCACACGTTTGGACCTGATCGTATGGTACGATGACGTGGTTGCCGGCGTTTGCCTCGCGATTCTCAAGACAACGTGTTTCGCGGATTTGGTTAGAGCTGACGGACGGGAGTACACCAGTTATGCGCCCCCGATGGAAGTCCTGGTTCCGGCCGATGCCCGCAGGGGAGGGCCATGTGATTGCGGCTTCAGAACCCAAGGAGCCTTCGCTCGCGGAAGTTCTACTGATGTTCGCCGTGGTATTCGGTGGGCATCTCTTGATGGTCTGCAGGGCGACGAACTTCTGGGACGTGGTAGATTCGTGGGGTGATAACTCTGACTATCTGCGAATCTCCACGGCGATCTGGCAGTGGCACTTCTCCGGGGCGGAAAGGACCTGGCACTTTTGGGGTTTCCCCTATGCTATTGCGGGAATTTCAAGGCTGTTTTCAATCCCGCAACCCAAGGCCTTGGTGCTGGTTTCCATGCTGGCTGCACTTGCAGTGAGCGTTTTGGTGCATCGTTTGTATGGGGGATGGGTGGCGGCTGCATTCCTCTTCTTCATTAACTATCAATGGATTCTTACTTCCGTGGAGGGAGGCAGTGAGTCTCTGTTTACGTGTTTGCTCTGCGCCGCTTTCCTGGCGACGCGCGCCGGCCGGTGGAAGCTTGCCATTGTCCTGGCATCACTCGCCACCACGGTCCGTCCGGTGGGAGCCCTTGCCCTGCTGGCCTTTGCCGCCGTTCTGGCCCGGCGAAAGAGCTACCGGCAACTTGCCGTCATCACGCTGATCAGCCTCGCCATCGGAGTGCTCTACATCGTGCCCGTGTGGATCATTCAGGGAAGCCCTTTTGCCAACTTCACCGGATATCGAAGCGAGAATGAGGGGTGGGGAGTTCACCAATGGCCTATCACATATCCCTTCGGGGCCTTGATTCCAGATTACCTCGATGGCCTTCGGGGCATGCGCTGGCCCAACTTCCCGTTTCCGGTAGTTTGGCTAGTGATAGCGCTCGCGGCCATCACGGTGATGTGGCTACCGCGCAACCGTTCGAAGTTTTCGCCCATGATTCAGCCCGAGTTTCTATTTGCCTCGATTTATACCCTCTTCCTGGTCTTATTCAATGGTCGCGGATACATTGCCTTTAGTCTCCCCAGATATCTGATTCCGGTTCTGCCCATCTTTCTGTTTTCGTTGCGAGATTGGATTCCGCGCAAGCGGTGGTTGCTCTGGGGTGGTGCGGTCCTATCAGCACCGCTGTCAGCGGCAGCCGTCGTGGGTTTCAAAAACGTCTTCGGATTCAGGCTGCCGTAACCCCAGGGAGTCCCGGTCTCAGCACTCAGGTTCCTTTCGTCAGGACCGCAATGAGGGGCAGGGCGAAGCCCGCCGCTACAGAAGGAGCATGACGCCACGGGCTGCCAGGCTTACGACGATAGCCAGTGCCAGCAGGGCTCCGGATGCCGCCAACGTCAGGCGCCAGCCCAGTTCGCGCATCATCGAGGCCAGGGTGGCCATACAGGGAAGGTAGAATGTCACGAAAAGAGTAAAGATAAGGATTTGCGCCGCGGTCATGGCGCCGAGAACATGTGTGGTGCCCAGCGCCTGCATCAGCATCAAGAGTGATAGCTCTTTGCGCAACACGCCGAAGATCAGCGTCAGGCCGACCGAGCGCGGCAGTCCCAAAAGCGCCGTCAGCGGCGAGAGTGCGGCGTTAATGCCGTGTTGCCAGCCGTAAAAATCCACCAGGCTCAGCACCACGCTGCCCACTACCAACAGCGGAAACGCCATCAGCACAAACTCCCGCAGGCGCCACCAGGTTTTGAGCGCCACCACCCGCGGCGCGGGTACGCGATAGGCGGGGACTTCCATCAACATTCCGGGTGAAATTTCCGGCCAAATGCGCGCCAGCACGGCTCCCGACAAGGCCACTACGATGATGTTCAGCGCGTAGATGCCCAAGGCGTAATTCGCTCCCAGGTAGAATCCCACCAGCGCGAAGATCACCGTCATGCGGGCGGAGCAGGGCACCAGGACGGCCAGAAACGCGGCGATAAAACGGTCGCGCCGGGTGGTGAGGATGCGCGTGGCCATTACCGCCGGAACGCTGCACCCATACCCCACCAGGACGGGCAGGGTGGCCGTGCCGTGCAATCCCAGGCGGTGCATGGCCGCGTCCATCAAGTAACCCACGCGCGAAAGGTAGCCAATGTCTTCGAGAACCGCCAGACCCACCAGGAACGGCAACAGGTAGGGAAGCACAATCGCTACCGCTCCCGCCGTGCCCAGCACCGCCCCCTTGACGGCTGCGTAAAGCGCGCCTTGCGCGTTCATGTGATGCGTCAGCACGGCGACGATGGCGTCGAACACCGCCAGAATGCGATCCTCACCCAGCTTTCCTACGTCGAAAATCAGCCGGAAGAATCCCAGGAAGACGCCCGCCAACACGGCGTAGCCCCAGACCGGATGCATGGCCAGGCGATCAACTTGCTCGCGCCAATCCGCTCGCGGACGAGCAACGCGCGCTACGCGCTCAAAAACGGTCAGGCAGGCGGCATGACGCGCCGCGGAAATCGCCGCGTCGGCAGGCTGCCCGGTGCGCAGCGCGATTTCCTCCCGGGCCCACTCGACGGAGGAGAGTCCGGAGTCGGAAGAGCCGTGACGAGTGACAAGTGACGAGTGACGAGCAGCCGGGGCCGGAGTGTGGGATCCTGGACTTGAACGAAGTGGGCCGAGGTCGGGATTCCCGAGTTCGAAGTCGAGGGCGAGATGCCCGATTTCCGTTGGCAGATGATTTGGATCACTCTGCACTAACTGGAGCGCCCGGAAACGCGCGGGAGGAAACGCTGTCATTTGCGATTTGTGATTGGCGATTTGTGATTGGAGTGACGTGGCCTGGGGATCTGTGGGCGCCAATATCGGTGGTGGCTGTGCGGGAAGCACCGCCACCGCCGCCGCTGCGCGCGGGCTTTGTAGGCCTTCCATGGCTGAGGAATGCCCACAACACCCTGCCGCGCAAGGCCCTGTCCCACAAGAAAGTGCGGCAGGATGGTGAGCGCGGGACAGTCCGTAATCCTGAATCCTGAACCCTGAATCCCCAGTGCCAACCTCTGACTTTTTGGTAGCGGTCGCCAGCCGTCCCTTGGTGTTGTCAGCGATCTTTTCTGCCAGTTCTTCCAGCAAGCCTTCGGCTTCCGGCGCATAGATGAAGGCGCGCGGACGAATGCCGGCGGCGGCCACCTCCTGCGCCTTGCGGAAGGTTTCGAGAATGCCACGGCCGCGGCCTCCAATCGCCTCGACCACCGGCACACCCAGCGCGAGTTCCAGCGCGTGCGTGTCAATCGTCATGCCCTTGCGCGCTGCCTCGTCCATCATGTTCAGGCAGACGACCATCGGCGATTCCAGATCCAGCAACTCGAGCGTCAATTCCAGGCTGCGAGCCAATTGCGACGCGTCCAGGACGTTAATAATCACGTCCCAATCTCCGCCCAACAAATAGTCGCGACTGACCTCTTCCACGGCGGAAGTGGGCGTGAGGGAATAAAGTCCAGGCAGGTCTATAAGTTCTAGCACCACGCCGTCTACCCGAGCTTGGCCGCGAGTGTACTCTACGGTGGTACCGGCGAAGTTTGAGGTGAGAGAGCGGTAGCCTGCCACCGCATTGAAAAGGGTACTTTTGCCTGAGTTGGGTTGGCCGACCAGTGCGACTTTCACGGTAGCACTTCGACCCGGATCTTCTCCGCCAGTTGCTTGCCGACGGCGACGCGGGTGCCCTGATTATCGATCATCAACGGCCCGCCAAAGGGGGCGCGGCGAAGTATGCGGACGTGGTCGCCGGGCTGGATGCCTATTTGATTGAAGGAACGACGAACTTCCCAACCGCCGGTTATCAAGAGGATTCTAAGTTCGGCATCGTCGCCGGCTTCGTAGAGGTTCATCGGTGAGCCAAAGTTCGCGGTGTCTCGCATAAGACCTTTACTAACGCAAGAGGGGTTCCAGACCGGCGGCGAATCTTCCGGGAAGCGGTTAAGTCCGAAAGTGGCTAATTGCAAATGGTTTGCAACTAACTTTGGCCGCGGTTGGCCGTTAAGTTCGGTCTTTTTAACGGTCTAGGGGGAGGGGGATTTGACGCCATGGGGGGGGGCCAACGCGGGGGCGCTGCCACAGCATTCATACCATCTTAGACCCTCTTATAACCCTTTAAGACCCTTTGGTAAGCACCAGAAGCCGCGCTGCGATCTGCTTCAACCACGATTCATCCCGAATGCCGGAAAGATTCGCGCGGACGTTTTCGATTCCCCCGCGACGCGCTGCCTCCGCCAAATTCGACGCCACGCTCAGGTCCGACGCGGCTTGCGGAATGGTAATTTCCGCGAGGCTCACGATCTCGCATGCGACTGACGCTGCCAATTCAGCCGTCTCTAGAGGCACATCGGAAGCCCGCTGGCTGGCTGCCTCGATTGCCTGGTCGCGCACAGCCTTTTCCTCCTCGTTGGATTTGGGTAACTTGAAAGCGTGCATGACGGCTTCGTAACTCTGTGCGTCGCGATCGACGGCTTGCAGCAGGCGCTCGCGCAGTGTGCTCAGGCGAGCGCGTGTGGCTTCAAGCGCCGAGTGATGGGCGCTGAGAGATTTCCGTTTTAACGACACGCCGCAAACCATTTCACCCAAGCCCGCCGCGATTGCCCCCGCCAGGGCCGCGACGCTGCCGCCGCCGGGAGTCGGAGTGGGCGCCGCCACGTTATGCACAAACTCTTCCACCATCGCCCGCAGCGGGGCTTGAGTCAATGACGATTGTCGATTGACGATTGTCGATTGGTCGGCGTCCGAACATCGAGTTTCGAGGTTCAAGTTTCGATCCTCCAGCACCTGCTCCAGGCGATTTTCCACCACCAATTTCGGTCGGAAGTTCTCCACCCTCAAATACTGGACTGCGGCGTTGTTGAGGGCTTGGCGTGGAACCAACCCCACGATCTCGCTTCCGACCACCTGAACGCCAAGCGCCGCCGCCTCCTTTGATACCGCTTCAAAAACCGTAGTCATTGACGTGGTCTCGAAATCCGTCAGGTTCATCGAGACCTGCGCCAGATTGCGAGCTTTCAGTTCCACCCCCATCGCCTTCACGCAGGGAAGTCCGCCACTCGAGGCGCGAATCTTCTTGGCGATAGCTTTGGCCGGTGCGACATCCGGGGTATTCAGGTTGATGTTATAGGCAATCAGGAATTTGCGCGCGCCCACCACCGTCGCGCCCGCCGTCGGGTGCAGCGCGGCCTCGCCGAAGTCGGGGAGACGATCGGGGTTCGAGCCGATCTCCTCGCACACGCCTTCAAACTGGCCGCGCCGAATGTTCTCCAGGTTGACGCGCTCAGGCTTGCGGGCGGCAGCTTCATAAAGGTAGGTCGGAATCTTCAACCTCCGCCAAGCTTCCTCCGCTACCCATTCCGCGATGTGGACGCAGTCTTCCAGCGTGACGCCAGCAATGGGAACAAACGGTACGACGTCAGTAGCTCCGAGGCGTGGATGAGCGCCACGATGATGATTAAGGTCGATCAGTTCCGCCGCCTCGGCGATGCCGCGCAAGGCGGCTTTGCCCACACTCTCGCGGGTTCCGACGATGGTGATTACCGACCGGTTGTGGTCCGCGTCCATTTCCCGATCGAGCAGGTAAACGTCCGGTCCAGCGAGCAAAGCCCGAGCAATCGCTTCCACCACGGCGAGATCGCGGCCTTCACTGAAATTGGGAACGCATTCGATGAGAGTTTGCATGGTGTGAATGTAGCACAAGAGCTAGAAACTGTGCGGCATCTGGAGTCCGAAGTCCGCATAAGAGTCGGTCGAGCTTCATAAGCCGCGTTTCGCTCGCAGGTTTAAGGAGGATTCTTTCTTAGGGTGGCGGGGCTCACGCGGGGAAACCGGCTCGATGCGTCTCGTGTCCGACGCTGCGGTGGCGCCACTTTTTGCTTACCCCGTTCCGGCGAATACTGTACTCATTCGACGTATTTTGTGCGTAGCCAGGCTCGGGTTACTGACCCCCGCGGGTCGAAGAAACGTTATACTCTATGTGTGGATTTCGTAGAATCGCAGTCCTCGTTCGCGGGGATTGAAAGGGATTAAAAATGCTCAACAGAATGCACCCTGGGTTCCGAACAACTACCCTCGCGGCCTTTGTCGCCGCTCTGCTGGCCGGAGGACCTTCCGTTGTGGCGAGGGGTGCCGAGGGCAGTCGAGACATTCCCCCGCACGGTCAGGCCATTGTTTTGTTCGACGGCACGAGTCTCCACAACTTCGATAGCTTCCTCAAGACTAAAGGATTGAATAGCGATCCCGAGCACGTATTTAGCCTCGAGAAGGGAATGATTCACATCTCCGGGGCGGAGTTCGGCTATTTGATCACCAAGCGCGAGTATGCGAATTACTACCTGCGCGCAGAGTTCAAGTGGGGCGAGGCCACCCACGCTCCCCGCGAGGGTAAAGCGCGCGACAGCGGAATTCTCTTTCACATCCAAGGTCCGCAAAAGGTCTGGCCGACTTCCATCGAATTTCAAATCTGCGAAGGGGAAACCGGCTACTTCTATATGACGGACGGCGCAGCTCTGACCGGGCGCGACGGAAAACGTGTGACCGGACCTCCCGGTTCGGCCGCCAGCATTCCTCGCTTCGGCGCGGGCCCGTTACAGGATATCACCGGATACCGCGATCCGACCGGGGAAGTCGAAAGGCCGCATGGTGAATGGAACCTGGTGGAATTGGTGGCACAAGGCGACCACGTGAAGCAGTACGTCAACGGCAAGCTGGTGAATGAGGGCTCGGGAGCATATCCGGCGAGCGGGAAGATCCTGATCCAATCGGAAGGGGCGGAGATTTATTTCCGCGACATCCGGCTTTTCCCTCTGATGAAACGCTGATCGCTTCGACGCACGCTCGGCTTGTCTTCGAATCGTGTCGCCATTCTCGCCACCCCACAAACGTGAGTCAAGTTGCCCGGCGCTCCGCCCTACTGTCCTCCGGTAGGAAATTGCGCGATCACAAACACTTCTTGCTGCCGGGGAGTTCCCCCCGGGGGTGTCAAGTCGGGGAAGCGACGTGCCGCAGCGAATTTTAATGCCGCTTCACTTCTAGGATCGGACGGCTGTAGCGAGTGCGCATCAACGATCTGTCCCGAGGGTGTAAGAAGGCCAAAGACCACCACCGGCTGAAGTATCGAGCCAGTCACAAGACACGGGTCAGGCCACTGTGAAATCTTTCTTGCCCCGGTCATCGCTGGCCCGTTGGCCTTCATCTGTTCCGTGGGGACAAACAGGGCCGGATCAGGCGCCGCAAGGTCATTCAGGCTGTCGACGCGCAGCTCGATGACCGGCTTCCCGCCTTCGCTTATCGTCACTTTTCGGGGAAACGCGTGACCGTGAAAGTCCAAAGGATCCGAGTAGTCATAGAGCGCGTAGCGCCCCGGAACCAGCGAATGAACCCGCAGCAGCCCGGATTGTGGGTCGATGCATTCCTCAGTTTCCACCCAGCTCCGCCCTGCCTCCGGCGCCGGCGCATGGGTTAAGTTGGTGCTTAAGACACAGGTCAGTTGCGCGCCGTTCAGCGAGGCGCTCGAAGTTCTGATCCATTGGCGGTCCACATTATCGGGATTCGGCTGGGCGCCTAGCAAAGTTCCTCGCGCCTCGTGCAGAACCAGGGGTATAGGGCCTTCTGTCCCCTCCGCGTAATGGAGTCTGCCGGAATCTATCCGCGTGGTGGCGTATCCCGCCGCGGCCTTGGCCGTCCAGCGAACGCCGAGTCCGGGCGCGAAGGTCTCCTCCATATCCCACACACCCGCGTACTGAGTTTCTCCGCTGAAGTCGACAAAAAAGGAAACCTTAAGCTCGTACCCGCGGCCTGCACTACGCAACCGGTAGTTGTTGCGCGCGTGATCCAGAAGCTTTAGGGCGGCCGCACGGCCCTCCGCAGTCTCCAACAACTGGATTGGACCTGTAGCCAGTTCCAGCGGATCGCCGGGAACTGGAACGCTCGTGCAATGTTGCTGGGATAAGGCCGTACCGGGCAAGAGTCCTGCTAAAACAATCAACAACAGCATTCGAGTGGAAAGCATGGTCATTCCTCCTTCGGCAAGACCACACTGGTCTCGGTTCACCGGTTGCGTTTCTGCGGAATAATGGCTCCCATCGGGATATCCATCTTGGATTTATTGCTCAAGCCGTAGGATACATCTCACCGCCATTGAAGGCAATTGCTACCCGCTTCAGACCCCGGAATTGGGGCGCGAGTAAATAATCTCTCCCCGCTTCGCCGTCATCACACAATGATTCACCGCAAAGTAATAGGGGATTTCGCGGTAATCCTCAACGTTGAGGACAATCAAATCGGCTTGCTTGCCCGCTTCCAGTGAGCCGACGTGGTCGGCACGGCGCAGGGCGAAGGCGCCGTTAAGGGTCGAGGCGGCGATGGCCTCCGCCGGGGTCATTCCCATTTGGGTACAGGCGAGCGACAGGACGAATTGCATGTTTAAGGTAGGGCTGGTGCCGGGATTGAAATCCGTGGCCAAAGCCACCGCGGCCCCGGCGGCGATGAGTTTGCGCGCGGGGGGATACTGCCCCAACCCCAAGTGGAAGTTCGCTCCCGGCAAGAGCGTTGCGACCACGTCGGAACGTGCCAGGGCGCGAATATCCGCAGCCGAAAGCTTGTCGAGGTGGTCCGCGGAAGCCGCGCCACACTCGATGCCGAGCAGTGCCGCGCCAGTTCGCGAAAGCTGCTCGGCGTGAATCCGTGGCACGAGCCCGACCCTGCGGCCTGCGCCAAACACGCGGCGGCAGTCTTCCACACTGAACGCCCCACGGTCACAGAAGCAATCAATGAACTCCGCCCATTTTTCCCTCGCGGCACGATCCTTGGGCGTTGTAGCGCCGCCCTTTAGGGCGGCACCTGCCGAGCTGAAGCCCGGCGCTACGCTGCCCCCCGCGGCCAAAGGAATCAGCCGTTTAATGACTTGGTCCACATATTGGCGGGACCGCCCGCGAAAACTCGCGGGAAGCGCATGAAGCGCAAGCAGCGTTGGCACCAAATCCAGGTCCACCTCTGCTTGCAGCTTTCGAATGACGCGCAGGATTTTCAATTCCTGCGCCACTTCGAGTCCGTAGCCGCTCTTCACTTCCAGGGTGGTCGTGCCGTGCGCGGCGAATTGGTCGAGAAACTCTCTCGCCTGTTGCGCCAGAGATAAAACGCTGGCCTTCCGAATCTTCTGTGCGGAGGATTGAATCCCTCCTCCGGCACGCGCGATTTCCTCGTAGGTCTTGCCGCGCAGGCGCAGTTCGTAATCGTTCACCCGGCTGCCGGCGAAGATCAAATGCGTGTGGGAATCGACGAACCCAGGCATGACCACGCGCCCGCGGCAGTCGATGGCCTCAGCGTGCAGGCGCAACGCCTGGCGTTCCAACGAACGCGTCGGACCGACGCGCAGGATGGCCTCACCGTCCGTCAGCAAGCCGCCGCGGGGGATGATTCCAAGTTCACCGAACGCCGTACCGCGGCGCGGAACAGGCTTGCCCGAAAGTGTGATCAGTTGGGCGGCATTGCAGAAGAAGAGCGAGCGTGACGCAGCGTAAGGCATGGTAGGAGGTCAGGCTTCTTGCGGTTGTCCAAGCCAACCCGTTTGCTGGTGCTATCCTAATTTTGAATGTAGCGCCGGACTTCAGCCCGGAATTTGCCGTCCTAAAGGGCGGCGCTACGTTTTAGAACTTAATACGCTATAATACAGCCCCAACGAAACCCGGAGGTTCCGATTATGCCCAGCTATGAATACGCGTGCAAAGAGTGCAAGAAGACGTTCACCCTTACCTTAACCATGGGAGAACACGACAAGAAGCGCGTTGCTTGTCCCAAATGCAAAAGCAGAAAAGTTGAGCAGCAGTTCGGCTCATTCTTTACGGTCACGTCGAAGAAGAGCTGACAAAGGCAGTGACGAGTGACCAGTGACGAGCAAGAGCCAAAAGGCGAAACTGGAAATTCGAAACTGGAAACTCAAAATTCGCCACCGGTGCCCAATTTCGAGCTTCGATTGCTCGTCACTTGTCACTCGTCACTTGTCACTTTTGGTACCCGTACTCCCGCCTTCTGCGCAAACGCCGCCGCTTCTGCATAGCCCGCGTCCACGTGTCGCGCTATTCCGATTCCCGGGTCGTTGGTCAGCACGCGATTCAGCCGCTTCGCCATCTCGGGTGTGCCATCGGCGACGGTGACTTGGCCCGCGTGCAGCGAGTAGCCGATTCCGACCCCGCCGCCGTGGTGGAATGAAACCCAACTGGCGCCTGACGCGGTATTGAGCAGCGCGTTCAGTACCGGCCAATCGGCAACGGCGTCGCTGCCGTCTTTCATGCTCTCGGTCTCGCGGAACGGTGAGGCCACGGAACCGCAGTCCAGGTGGTCGCGCCCGATGACAATGGGCGCCTTCAGTTCCCTTCTCGCTACCAGATCGTTGATGCGCTCGCCGAACAGCGCTCGCTCACCGTATCCCAGCCAGCAGATGCGCGCCGGCAATCCCTGGAACTTCACATATTTCCGCGCCAGGCGAATCCAACGATTCAGGATTGCGTTGTCGGGGAAAAGCTCCAGAACTAAGTCGTCGGTGCGATAGATGTCGGCGGGCTCGCCGGAAAGCGCGACCCAGCGAAACGGGCCGCGGCCTTCACAGAACAGGGGCCGAATGTAAGCGGGAACGAAGCCGGGAAAATTGTAGGCGTCTTTCACGCCCCCGTGCTCAAAGGCCATGGTGCGGATGTTGTTTCCGTAGTCGAATGTAGCCGCGCCGAGCTTCTGCAATTCCAACATGCCGGTAACGTGCCGCGCGATGGAATCGTACGCACGCTTGAGGTAATCCTCGGGATCTTTGCGGCGAAGTTCCGAGGCTGCTGCCAGGCTCAGCCCCGAGGGAACGTAGCCGTTCAAGGGATCGTGGGCGCTGGTCTGATCCGTGAGCAGATCGGGCACGAGGCCACGCCGCGCGAGTTCCGGGATGACGTCCGCGCAATTGCCCACTAGTCCTACCGACACCGCGTGCTTCTGGCGCACCGCGTTCTTGAGAATGCGGATCGCTTCGTCCAGTGAATTCACGCAGATGTCGCAGTAGCCGGTGCGGATGCGGCGTTTGATGCGCTCGGCGTCAACTTCAACGCCGAGAAGAGCGGCGCCGTTCAGCGTAGCCGCTAACGGCTGCGCTCCACCCATGCCGCCCATCCCGCCCGTCACCACCAGCTTGCCGGCCAGGTCGCTGCCGAAGTGCTTTTGCGCCGCGGCGGCAAAGGTTTCATACGTGCCCTGGAGAATACCCTGCGTGCCGATGTAAATCCAACTCCCCGCGGTCATTTGGCCGTACATCATCAGGCCCAGGCGCTCGAGTTCGCGGAACTTCTCCCACGTGGCCCAATGTCCCACCAGATTGGCGTTGGCAATCAGCACGCGCGGCGCCGCTTCGTGCGTCTGGAAAATTCCCACGGGTTTTCCCGATTGCACCAGCAACGTTTCATCATTGCCGAGGCTCTTCAGCGCCCGGACGATGGCGTGATAACAAGCCCAATTGCGCGCCGCCTTGCCCGTGCCGCCATAGATGATCAAATCTTGCGGGCGCTCCGCCACGTCCGGATCGAGATTGTTCATTAACATGCGCATGGCGGCTTCCTGCTGCCAGCCCTTACATGTGAGCGTTGTGCCGCGTGGGGCGTGCACCGGCTGGTAGGAATCGGCGGGAGCTGGGGTCTTCTCGATCGTGTCCGGTTGTGCCATGGTGGTCCTCTCCTCGGGAATCTTAGCCCAACGCGAATCGAAGTGAAAGTGCAGTTCAAGAGTTGAAAAGTTGAAGAGGGAGTAGAGCAGACCTGTTCTTCAAGGTCTGCGGTCCTTCGTTCTTTTGGGTAAAGGCCGCGGACCTCAGAAGACAGGTCTGCCCCACACACTCAATGACTTGACGGCCCGATGCCCCGATGATCAGGCGAGCAGGAAGAAAACCGGTCATGGGGCCACCCCATCTCGCGATAAGCTGGTAGAATGAGCAGACTGAGTGGTCCGAAGACCCCGTGACGCGGTGGACGGGCTTTTCCTGTTCACCCGATCCCTCGATCACCGGATTACCCGATCAACAAATTCTATGGGCTTTAGCGAAATCACAACCCTCAACGAGTTGTTCCTCAAGGCGGTCGCCAAATTTTCCAAGCCGGACTGTTTCCTTTTCAAGAGCGAAAGGCGCTACCAGGGCATATCTTCCCAGGAGGCCTTACGCAAGGTGGCGGCGCTGGCTTCGCTACTGAGCCGCATGCATGTTGAGCGCGGCGACCGCGTGGCTATTCTTGCCGAAAATCGCGTCGAGTGGGCGCTGACGGACTACGCGTTGCTGGGCCTGGGCGCGATTCCCGTGCCCATTTACACCACCCTCCTTGAGCCTGACGTTGAATACATCTTGCGAGATTCCGGGGCAAAAGGAATCGTGCTGGCGACGGAAGCGCAGCTTGCCAAGATTGTAAACATACGGCCGCACCTGCCGGACTTGAAATTCGTCCTGGCCATGGATTGCGCCAAATTGGAAGGCACGGGCGCGGAGTGTTGGGAGGGCAGCGTCGCGCTGGAAATGGGTCTGGCAACCAACGCCGTAGAGACATTCACCGCGAAGGCGCTGGCGGCGAAACCGGACGACGTTGCCACGTTCCTCTATACATCCGGCACGATGGGCAACCCGAAGGGCGTCATCCTGACACATGCCAACATTGTTTCCAACGTATTGGAGTGCGCGAGGCTTTTCCCCCTGACTCCCAACGATGCATGCATGTCGTTGCTGCCTCTCTCCCACATTCTGGAGCGGACGCTCGACTTCCTGTGTTTCTGGACGGGTGTGTCGATTGCGTACGCCGAAAATCTGGACGCCATGCCGCAGAATCTGAAGGAGGTCAGGCCCACCCTGATGGGCGTGGTTCCACGCGTGCTCGAGAAGATTCACGATCGCGTAATGGATGTCGTCCGCACCGCACCCCCGGCTCGCCAGAAGATCTTCTACTGGGCGCTGGGAGTGGGGAAGCAAGCCTTTCCCTATCGCCTCAAGGGCCGAAGTTTGCCGCTGGGATTACGCCTGAAGCACGCCGTCGCCGACCGGCTGATCTTCTCCAAAGTGCGCGAGCAACTGGGCGGCCGCTTCACCATCCTCGCGTCCGGTGCCGCTCCCTTGGCGCGCGAGTTGGCCGAATTTTTCTACGCTATGGGCCTCCCGGTGTATGAGGGCTATGGCCTATCGGAAACCTCACCGGTGGTTGCCATCAACTATCCCGGCCACACGAAACTCGGCACCGTCGGCCCGCTGATCGGTGGTGTGGAAGTCAAGTTCGGGGAAGAGAATCACGACACGGAAGGCGGGGTGGGACGTGAAATTCTGGTGAAGGGCCCCAACGTCTCGCCCGGTTATTACCACATGGAGGAAGAAAACCGAGTCGCCTTCGAAGGGGGATGGTTCCACACGGGCGATCTGGGAGCGATGGACGAAGACGGCTGCCTGCGCATTACCGGCCGCAAGAAGAATCTGTTCAAGACCTCAGGGGGCAAATACGTTTGCCCGGAGAAGCTCGAAAACCTCTTTCAGAGCCATCCCTACATTCATCAAATTGTGGTGCTGGGCGCGGCGCGAAAGTTCGTCGGAGCATTGGTGGCGCCGGTTTTCCTGCGCCTGGAGGACCACGCGCGCAAACACGGTGTGACCTTCACAACCCGCGAAGAGTTGGTGGCTCACCCGGAAATCCACGCTTTCATGCAGCAACTGGTGGACGAATCCACGCGCTGGCTGCCGCCGCACGAAAAGATTCGCCAAATTGTTTTGCTGCCGCGCGAACTTACGATGGGCGAAGGCGAAGTTTCAGCAACCCTGAAGGTGAAGCGGCGAGTGGTAGAAGAGAAATATCGGGATGCGATCGAGGAGATGTTCTCGCGCCACGCGCCGAAAGGACCGGAGCCAGGAGTTAGGAGCTAGAAGTCAGAAGTCGGAAGTCGAACCAAACTTGGCTTGATCTTGAATCAGAAGTCAGGAGCCAGAAGTCTGAAGTCGAGCTCAGGCTGGCTTGATCTTCATTCGTGGCCCCTGGATTCGGAGAACCTGGGGCTCGTGGAAAACGAGTCGGACGTTAGGAGGTTGAAGGTCCTGCTCTGTCTGCTAACTCCTTTCTTCTGTCTCCTGTCTTCTAACTCCTAGCTTCTGGCTCCTGACTCCTGTCTCCTCTTAAAAGATGTGCAACTTGATGCTCAAGTATTTCTTGGGCTCCTTGCGGAAATCCGCGAGGAATTCCTTCAGGGATTGGGAGCTTGCGCTCAAGTTGTTGAAGAGGGTGGGGTCGGTCGAGAGTTTCCCCAGCGTCCCCTGTCCTTGGTCGATGCGCGCCGTAATGGTATCCACATGGGCGAGAGCAGAATTCATGTGATCGTAGAACTGCTCGTCCTTAGCCAACTTTCCAAGTGTCCCGCGGCCTTGATTGATGCCGTCGATCAGGGTATTGCCATTCGTCATGAGTCGGTTGAGATTGTTAAAGGCGGAGGGGTCGGAGATAAACTTGGCCAAACTTCCATTTCCATGTTGAACGTCGTCGAGGACCTGGTTCAGGCGGTCGATGGTTGCCACGGTGCGATTGTAAAGAGTTTCGTCGACCATGAGTTTGCCAATGGTTCCTTCGCCGCTCTGGGCGCGGTCCACCAGGGTTTGCGCGCTGGAAACCGTGGAAATCATCTTGTTGTAGAGGGTCTGGTCGTAAAGCAGTTTGCCCATCGACCCCTTGCCGGCTTGGATTTGCGTGGTGATGTCATCAAGCTTAGCAGAGAGGGCATTGAGGTTCATGATGACTTCGTTGGTGTTTTGCACAACGGCAGCGATGTCTGCTTTCTCCGCAGTTTTGACCGCGCCGCCCTCCGCCATCACTTCCTGGCCGGGCGAGCCGCGGGTAATATTCACGTAGCCATCGCCGAGCAGCCCGACGGTTTCCACCGAGGCCAGGGAATCCGCGCGGATCTCGTTTTGAAAGGTGCGGGCAATCTTCAAATCGAGCTCCACGGCTCGTTGCTTATCGGTATAAGGAGATATCTTGATCTTGGTAACATTTCCTACCGCAATACCGGCCAGCCGCACCTGTGCGCCCTCGCGCAGATCCCCGGCGCCCGGGAGGTAAGCCTTAAGGGTGTAGTGCTGGGTAAAAAAACCGCCTTGACCGCCTATAAAGAAAACCGCGACAGCAAAAAGGACCAGACTGGCAAGGACCATGAGGCCGACTCGAAGTTGAGCCCACTGCACGCGCTCGTGTTGAGGCATTGTTGGTCTCCTCCGCGAAGTTCGAAGTTCTATTGTAGTTCATTCGCGAAGAAATCAGGGACAGGGGATACGGGGTTAGGGGTTCGGGTGCGCTTGCAGACGATTTCGTTCGAGACGAGCAACGTAGATTCGTGGTGGCCCGCTCATTTCCTCCTTGACAGCTTAGGGGTGACCGCGCTACCCTCCTAACCATTTTAGGAGGACAAGTGACCGACTACGCTCAGCTTCTTCCCGGCACTCTCGATTTGCTCATCCTGCGGGCGGTCTCGCTCGGCCCGCTGCATGGGTACGGCGTGCTTTTGCGCATCGGACAGATCTCGGGCAATGCGCTGTTGATCGAACAGGGCGCGCTCTATCCCGGTCTGTTTCGCCTCGTCCGCCAGGGACTGCTCAAGGCGAACTGGGGCACATCGGAGAACAATCGGCGCGCCAAGTTCTACGAACTCACCGCCGCGGGCCGCAGGCGCCTGCGGGAAGAGACTGACAGTTGGAATCGGCTCGCGGCGGCCATTGCTTCCGCGCTCTCTCAGCAACCGGAGGAAGTATGAAAGATTCGCTTCGCTTCCGCATCGCCAGACTCTTCCAGCGCTCCCGGATGAACGCCGAGATCGAGGAGGAGCTTCGCGCGCACATTCAGCACCGCGCTGACGATCTGGAACGTTCCGGCCTGGAGCGCGCCGAGGCCGAACGCCGTGCGCGCCGCTGACCGTTCCCGGGAAGTGGCTCTGCGCCTCGCGCTGGGATCGAGCCGCACACGCATTCTGCGGCAACTATTTACCGAAGCGGCGATGATTTCACTGATGGGAGGTACCGTCGGGCTATCGGGCAGTGTCGTGCTGTTGCGTGGGCTGAGCGTGTGGTAGCCTTTGCCCCAATTTCCCATTGGTGTGCTTGTGAACCCAGACGCCAATGTCTATGGACTCGCTTTGCTGTTAAGTTTAGCGAGCGGATTCCTCTTTGGCGCAGTCCCCGTGAGGCAGATACTCCGCACGAATCCCTATGAGGTCATCATAGCGGGGATCCAGCGGCAGGGTTGCCCGGCGGATGACGGTCCGAGACCTGTTGCTGGGCGTGCAAATTGCGATCTGCGCCGTGCTCGTCACTTCCTCGATCGTTGCCGTGCGGGGACTGGCGCGCTCGCTGCACAGCAATTTCGGTTTTGAGCCGCGGAACGCCATGCTGGTAGATACAGATCTGACTATGGCGGGTTACCGTGGCGACGTGGATTCCAGCGCAGCGCGCGCTGACGGTGGATCCTTTGAAACTTCTGCGCGATGACTGATCCGGATTTGTTGAACGAGCTTCCGCGCACTGCCCGCAACAGACCCATACCCAATCCTGTTTGGATTGGGCGCGGCTCCCTCCCGTCGTGCAGGTCAGTTCACAAAGGACGATTTACTGAGGAGCGAACATCCGACTGAAGGCGAACCTCCGGTGCTTCTCTGTTCCCAACGATTCCGGAAGTCCGCAAGGACTTCATGAAGCTGCGCAGTCAGGGAGTCGAGTTCGGCTTCCACGCTGGTTTGCCCGGCTGCTCCGGGCAGGACCGTCTTGAGTGCCCGGGCGAGGGCCGCGACTTGGCTCACAATGCAAGCGCTGCCCTGGGCGGCTTGGCCGACCGCTTTGACCAGGCCCTGGCCCGTCGTCCTCTGCGATTCCACCAATTTCTCCACCGTATCTGCGAGATCCATAACGTGCTTCAGAATTTGCGTCATCAGCGTGATCGTCTCGACGGCGGGACGGAAACCGCTCTCGATGACAACCCGTCCGTCGGAGAACTCGCGCATGACTTCGACGGCCTCGTCCGCGAGCCCATTCATCTGCTCGGTGAGTTCAGTCAGGCGTTCCTCGGCCTCGTGAATTCGGGTGTATTCGGCGCCGGCGCTGCTGGACAGCAATCTCGCTCGTTGTCTGAGGGCAACCACAACCTCAACGATGTGTCTCATTTCATCCTCTCGCTAGCAGGTTCGCGGCACGCTCCGCGACCGATGCAAACCCGATGGGCTCGAAGTAAGAAAAAGAGGGGCGGGATGCCGAATCCCCGCCCCGAAGCAGAGCGGTTTTACCCAAACCGCTCCATGGAGGATCTTCGCTTGTCACTTTACTGGAGGCGAGCGGTGGCGCCAGATGGAGTTTTCCCCCGACTCGCCAAATGCGCATCCCGAGTCGGTGTTGCCGCCGGGCGGGAATTAACAGCCCCGATCTGTGCTGGGCTGTTGTCGAACTTAAATCGGGAGACAACCTTCTGGAGCTCCGCCGCCATGCGCGTCAGTTCGCCGGCGGCTGTCTGCGTGTCGTTGGCGCCTTGCGTTGTGCTCTTTGCCGCCTGTGCCACCGACACGATGTTCTCCGCCACTTGTGAAGCCCCCTTGGCGCCTTCCTGCACATTGCGAGAGATCTCATTGGTCGTGGCGGTTTGCTCCTCGACGGAACTCGCGATGGTGTTGGAGATATCGTTCAACTGGTTGATGACGGTGGTTATTTGCTCGATCGCCGCCACCGCTCCCTTGGTATCGCCCTGTATGGCCTCGATTTTCCGGCTGATATCCTCGGTCGCCTTGGCCGTCTCCTTGGCCAGCTCCTTGACCTCATTGGCGACCACGGCGAAACCCTTGCCGGCTTCGCCCGCTCGTGCCGCCTCAATGGTAGCGTTCAAAGCGAGGAGATTCGTCTGTTGCGCGATGGAAGTGATGACCTTGATGACCTGTCCGATCTCGGCGCTCGACTCGCCCAATTTGGCCACGGTGGCGTTGGTCGCCTCGGCGGTCTTTACAGCGGAAGTAGCGACCTTGGCAGATTCGGTGGCACTCTTGGCGATCTCCTTGATGCTGGCGCTCATTTCTTCGGTCGCCGTCGCCACGGTTTGCAGGTTCTTGGTTACTTGCTCCGCCGCCGCCGACACCACGTTAGACTGCGTGGCTGTTTCTTCCGCGTTGGCGCTCATCTGCTGACTGACGGCACTGAGCTCTTCCGAGGAACTCGCCAGCGCCGTGGCGGTTTCCGCCGCCGCCTTCAGTGGAGCGATGACGGTATCGAGGGTGTTATTCACTCCATCGACGACCTTACGGAAATCACCGTCATGTTTCGATGCGTTGGCTCGGGTCGCCAGCTCGCCATCGGCCGCCGCTTGGGCCAGCATGTTGGCGTCGGCCACCAGGCCGTTCACAGCGTCGATACAGGTGTTCAGGTTGTTTTTGATCTCGTTGAAGTCGCCGTTGTAAGTGTCCGTGATCTTGGCCGGGATGGCGCCCTTCGAGATCTGGTCAACGTACTTGGCCGCCACATTCAACGGCCCAATCACTGCGTCAAGACAGTCGTTTACGCCTTGCACAATCTTGCGGTACTCGCCTTGGTGCTTGGAGGCATCGGCCCGCGTCGCCAGCTTGCCTTCCACCGCCGCCTTCACCAGCACGCTGACGTCGCCCGCCATATGTTGCAGTGCGGCGGCGACGTTGTTTACAGCCTGCTTCATCTTCTCGTGGTCGCCTTTGTAGGTTTGCGCGATCAGTTCATCGATGTTGCCGTTGGAGATTTGGGCTAGAACGCGGTTGCCTTCCCCGATGGGTAGCAGGATGGCGTCCAGCATCTCGTTTACGCCCTTGACGATGCCCGCGTAAGCGCCCTGGAAGTGGTCGGGTTTGCCGCGTTCCGCTAGTTGCCCTTCACGCGACGCCTCCGTCAGACGGCTCATCTCCTTCTGCAAGCCTTGCAGCGCGGCGGCGACGCTGTTCACAGCCTGTTTCATCTTCTCGTGGTCGCCCTTGTAGGTCTGCGCGATCAGCTCGTCGATCTTGCCGTTGGAGATCTGAGCCAGGATGCGGTTGCCTTCGCCGATGGGCAGCAGGATAGCATCGAGCATTTCGTTGACGCCTTCGACGAACTTGCGGAAGTCGCCCTGATGCTTGGTCGCGTCGGCGCGAGTCGCCAGCTTGCCTTCCGCCGCCGCCTGGGACAGCAGGTTGACTTCCGCGATTAGCGCCTTGACTGCCCTGCGCAGCCGCTCGATGTTCTCGTTAATGAAGGCCTTCTTGCCGGGGAACTTCTCCAGTTCCGCCTCGAGGTTGCCCTTGCTGAATTCGGAAATACAGGCCATAGCCTTTTTCTTTACGGTGATATGGCCGCCGACCATCTCGTTGACGCCCTTGGCCATCACGCGATAGATGCCCTCGAACTTGTCTTCGGGCATTACGACATCGATGTCTCCGGCGTTGTGGGCATCGCTCATGGCTTTCATTTCGGCCGCGAAGGCGCTCAACTCATCGACGTCTCTGCTCTTCTTCTGTAGAGTTAATCCGTTCTTCATTTTGCCCTCCATTCGATTTGTTCTTCCTGGCTAGCTGCCTCTCGCGGCACTCGCCACAAGATTCCCCATCGTGTCGCCCCCGCGCGCGAATCCGAACTTTCCGTTCTCGGGTTGCTGGGAGCAAGTGGGACCGCCTCAAGAGGTGGCTCCACCTCACTGATTTACGGCTCGCACGGAGGTCTTCCTCCCGGTGCTGCTGTACTCATCGTCAGTCCTGGCAGCACAAGGAGGTCGTGGCGTTAAATGGCGCTGTAATGGCGTCTCGCGGCAGATTGGTTCGCAATCTTGGCACAGTACAGCTAACGCAAGTTGGGCAGTATGAACCCGCTGGCCCGATGTCGGCATTGCTGGGTTTCTGTGCGATAATTCCCGAGATGTCAACCCTCCCATTTCGCGAGGGATATCGTCTCAAAATGGTCGAGTCGATTTACCGAAATCAGTAAGCGGCGATTGTTGTGGATTTGAATCACCCGGCTGGCATTTTCAATTACTAAATCCGATTGCCCTGCACTTTTTTGCGCAAACAGGTTGGGGAAATCTGTTTTCGCTGCGGGCCAGAGGCCGCGTTAGGCGGGAAGGGAACTTCGCCCGAGCGGAGGGAACAGCCTCTTTGCCGGCCGGGGCGCCAGGCCCATCGCTGGGTCGTGCACAACCTCGGAGGATGATTCTTTAGTGGAGAACGAGCCTGAGACCTCGGGGCCCCGTCCCAACCAACCTCGACTGGATGGCTGGGAAGAAATTGCGTCATTCCTGGGAAGGGGAATTCGGACCGTCCAACGTTGGGAGAAGGAAGCGGCCCTGCCCGTCCGCCGCCTTTTCAAGCAACGGCGCTCCTTTGTTCACGCCTACCGCAAGGAGATGGACGACTGGGTCAGAGGGCGCGCGCCACATCTCCCGGTTTCAAACCCAACATCCGAATCGCCGGCCGGTGGGGACGCTAACCTTCCTACATCTCGAGATGTCCTGGCGGGCTGGAAGGAAATGGCCGCTTTTCTGGGGCGCAGTGTCCGCACGGTGCAGCGATGGGAAAAGCAGATGGGTCTGCCGGTGCAGCGGCTGAAGTCCAAGGCCCGTAGAATACCGTATGCCCTGCGCAGCGAGCTTACCGGGTGGTTGAATGAGTGCGGTGCGCCGGTTCGCTCGGGGGCGGAAGGCGGATGGAGCGTGCGCCCCCCGGCCCTTCTGCAAGCCATCATCGATGGATACGGAGCGAACATTGCGGTCCTAGACACCAGGGGCACGGTCGTGGGAGTGAACAAAGCCTGGAAGGAACTCGGCGCATCGCACGGCTGCACCGATCCGAACTTCGGTTTGGGCAAGGACTTTTTGGAGCTCTGTCGATCTGTTGCCTGGGCGGGAAACGAGGCGGTTTCCGCAGCCACTACAGGAGTTCTTGAGGTGCTGAATGGCGCACGCCGGGAAATCCGGGTCAAATACCCCCGCCACCGTGCCGCCGGGAAGCGTTGGTTCTCGCTCCATATTACGCGCTTCAACTTCCGAGGATCTGCCTTCCTTATTGTCGCGCACGACGACATCACCGGACTGCTGGAAGACTGAATGCGCTTGCGGGCGCGCGGAGCGTTGCCACCCAGATCAGGAGGCTACAGCGGGTGTTCACCATGGAGTCGGAGTGACATTTTACGTGCAAGTTGCTGCATGCTAACGAGGTTTGCGGCGCTCGGGCAGTTTTTTGCGCGTGACTACAGCAATCTTCCGGTGCGGTAGTGCCTC
>JBKQVI010000505.1:0-33361 GCA_052139985.1 Terriglobia bacterium | reverse complement strand
GCATTTCCCCACGTCGCGAGACAAACCGCGGGCGGAGCGGCAACGGAAATCGACCCTTACAGGGTCGGAGCCGCTGCTGGGCGCAGTTTCCGGGGGCGTTGCCCCCGGCTATTCTATAGATCCCCTGCGGGGATCATCTGCCCAGCGCGCGGCGGCGTTTTCCCGCAACCTGTAAAGCCCGGCGCGACAACTGCATCGCGGCGCTCACGTCTGTCGTTCCTTCATCACGCTCCAACCCGCAAATGCTAGTAGCCTGCTCGTATGGTCGCACAGCTTAACGAGGTACTTGACGAACACATGCTGGCCACAGATGGCGAGAATGGGCAGTGCCAACGTGTAGGATGGTATCGCGACTACGGACCGCAGAATGTTCTTAAAGCGATCGGTGGGATGCTTCGGGAAGTTGCTGCCGCGGAGCAGCGCGCGCTTCAACAGGAAGCTGCGGCTGCAACGCGCCGCCGGTACCACCTCGTAGGCCACGGCGTCGCGGCACCAAATAAACTTACACCCCTTGGCAATCATCCGGCGGAAGAAGTCCATATCTTCGCCCGCCGTGGCGAACTCCGCGCGGAAGGGCGGTTCGACGCCCTCCAGAATGCTCTTGCGGAAAAGCACGTTGCCGGTCCGGCACTCCGCCCAGCTCAACTTGTACCCATCGGCGGGGTTGGGCCGGTCGAAGAACCCGCCTTTGCGCACCCATGGCGGCGGCTCGGGATCGAAGTACGGTTTTACCGGACCGAGCACCCCATCGGCGCCGGACGCCCGAAGGACGATGAAAAGGCTCAAAAGCCAATTCTCTACAGGAAACTCGTCATCGTCGATGAAGGCGACCAGGTCGCCGCCGGCGTGCTCGAGGGCCCGGTTGCGCACGAGCGCGATATTCTGCTGGGGCTCGACGCAGTAGACGATAGGCATCCGCGCCGTGGGGGAAATCTTCGCCACCACGGGTTCCGCGGAACGCCCGGAGTCATTGTCCGCCACCACCACGGAAAAAGAGAAAAGATCGCCGGTCGTCTGAGCGTTCAGTTTCTCGAGTAATCGCGTCAGCATCTCGGCACGCTTGAAGGTGCAGATGCAAACGGTGATGTGATGGGACTCGGTGGCCATGCCAAACGCGATGGAGCGGTTCAAACCTTCCGCGCCGGAGCGAATATCTTCGTGGAGCGGAGGACCGAGGCGACCGTCCGCCGGGCTTTCTCCGCCACGTTCAGAACGGACTCGGACCTGGAAAAGATCTTATCGGAAAGCGGCAATCCAAAGGCTAATGCGTGGCATCGCCTTGATTTCAGGCAGTGGACCACGGTTTCTTCCGTGAACTCGCCCTCCATTTCAAGCGCCATGGTCAGGGGAAACGACTGGCGCCAGGTATGGAAGTCCAGTCCCACAAAGGGAATCCAGTTGCCCGGCCGCAGGAGGTTAGGCGCGGTCTTGCTGGGAGCCCATCCGTCGTCCTTGCGGTTCCAAGCCTCGATTCCCAGGAGGTTGCCGGACCATTCAGGATCGAAAGACTTCCAGACGGCCTTTCTGCCGGGATGCGCAAGTACGGCTACACCCCCATGCGCCCGGACCTTCGCCAGCATTTCACGGGTGGGCAGGTTTTCGCCCAGAAACGGCACCGGTCCCCACGTCAGGACGTGGACGCGATTATCTTTGTCGCTATACTCAATCCCGGGCAGAACGAAGATCTTATCGGAGCTTGCTTTGGCGCAGGCTTCCCGGTACTCCCGGTAACGGGCCGTGGTGAAGCCGCGGTCGTGCTCCGTCATCATCAGGACGCGGCAGCCGCGCGCCGCGAATTTCGCGCTCAATGCCTCGAGCGCCCAGCTTCCGTCGTAGGACCAGGAGGAGTGCACGTGGCAGGCAGCAAGAACTTCCATCGTTCTCAGTTTCTCGTCTTAATGAGGTTATCGCGCAGCGTGTAGTAGATGTCCGCGATGAACACCTTGGGATCGTTGCGCCGCCAATTGTACAGAGCGTCTGCCCAACGCACGCGGAGAACGCTACGCAGCGCCTCCCAAAACGTCGGCCACTTGCGAAACGCCTTCGACTTCGGACCGCGCAACACAAACAGCAGGTACATCAGTTCGCGCCCGGCGTGTCTACACATCACCCCGGGAGTGGCGGACGGTTGTCTCTCGACTCTGGGCTCGTGCCCCAGGGCGAGCCGGGCTTGCCACGCGGGGTACTCAAACCCCTGGCGCCGCGAAAGCGCCATACTTCCCCACGGACGGCCGTTGAGCTCAACGAACCACGGCGTTCCGGCATCGTCGCGTAGAAGCTCGATCATGAACAGGCCGTTCCAATTGGACTTGGAAATCAGATCTTCGGCCCTCGACCTGATCTCCGGATCGACGATTTGCGAGACACAAGCGCTCGACCCCGATCCCTGGGGATTCATCATCCTTACTCTGCGATGAGCGCTCCAGGAATCGATCCCGCGGGGTGTAGCAAATCCAAATACGCCCTCTCCGGTACCTGGAATAAAGGGCTGGGCCAAGAGGGACGATCTCTCCCCCCACTCTTTCACGGCCCGTTTCAGTTCCGTGGAATCGGCGCAGACCCAGTTCTTACCTTTCTGTACGCGCCCTTTCCGAACGGGAACGCATTCCATGGGCTTCAGAACAAGCGGAAATGACGCCGTGCGGATCAGCCCGAACGCGTCGTCGGCGTTCCGCACCAGGCGAGTTTTGGGCACGTTGAACCCCGCCTCGCGCGCCATTTCCGTCTGAAGCTGCTTGTTGAGCGCCAGGGTAACGCAACTTCCCTGCGGCCCGGCGGAGCGCCAAGCCTTTTCCGAGTGGAACGTGCTACACAGCCAAACGGCCGTGTCGTCCAGCGGAAGCATGACCCGTTCGGCGCTATCCGTTCCGGTGCCCAGAGAAGCCAGCAGGGTGCTCAAATCGAGAAGCGACCGTTGAACGTCCGCCTCCGGAGCGCAGATGTCGTGGCAGGTAACGTGCCGGCTGTGGCGCAATGCGCAAGCTTTGCCCCGGCGCGCAAAGGCGACGACGTTAAAACCGTCATCGATCAGGCTCCACGCCACTTCGGGGGCGGCAATTGCTTCCGCGAAGCCTATCAAGACCGTGACTTTGGCCGCCACGGCGGGAGAAGGACTGGGCGGGTTGCCCCCAAGAACGTCGAGTTGCTCCGATTTCAACACAAGTGAACCGGCGGCTGGGTAGTGTCGTAATTTCGGACGTAGCGCTACGAATGTAGCGCCGGGCTTGGGCCCGGCAGGTGCCGCCCTCAAGGGCGGCGCTACGTCCAAGTTACGTCCAAATTACGTCCAAATTAGGACACTACTGGCGGTTGCCGTGTATACTCCTTAGCGATCGGGAGGTCCTTTCCTGCCCAGCGGAACACCTCACCCTCTGAGAGGAACCGGGACTCCTCGGGATTAACCGGATGCGTTTCCAGTTCGACTGTTGACTCATGTGACAAGGAAAAGATTCTTTGTAACCGCCCGGGATCGAGCGGGGGCAGCGAAAAGAAATAGTCGGTAAGACGGTGGCGGCGGGCTAGCCAACCGTCAAGAGCGCCTCGGTACCACCGATTCAGTAAACTCTTTTCCCCAGGCCGAAATGAGAAGTTCCGGCGAATCGCGGTTCCCGCCGGCATGAGGCCTTGCAGAACGACGTTCGCCGCCAGGTGCATGTGGTGATGGCCGTCAATGCGATCCGGCTGGACGCCGTAGAGGCGGAAAAACTCTTCGCGTTGGGCCGCTACGACATACTCAAAGGACCGCGCGAGGCCGGGATGAAACAGCACCTGCGCCAAGCGTGAACCCATCAGGTATCGCGAAAGCCGCTCGTGATGCTCCGCGAGTTGCGGTCGAACTCCACCCGCCGTGAACCGTGTCGAGAGGTTCAGATGCAGCCCGGCGTCAATTCCCCTCTCTAAGGCGACGGCGGCGGCGCGCTCCGAATCCTCCATGAAGACCATGGCGCTCACGGAGGAAAGGGCGCCGCAAACAAAGCAGTCGAGCGTGCGATCCGTGGTGACCTGGTCGCGCCCCCAATCATCGGCGTTGACGATCAGGCGGCCGGCGTGATTTGCGTTGCTGCTTAGGTGTTGCGGCTTAATAGCTGAGTCTGGGCTAATGTAAGAGGCTGTGGCCGAGGCGCCCGGAACCTTGCCTTGTGCTGCGGCCATTCCTGCCTGGCGTTTCGTGGAACTGTCTGGAACCATGCGGAGAAATCAACCATCGGACGGCCGCGTTCGTAGTGCCCCAATCTCGGGTTCACGCGTTCTTACGACGCTGCCCGGGCGGTGCTGACGCGAGGATCGGTATCGCGGGTGAGAAAGCGCTTCAGCCGCACCATCTGCTCGTGCCGTTGGAAGACGATGAGTTCCTGCGAAACCGGCCTCTTGACCCGCCGCAGAACCGACCACGTATAGCCGGAGAGGACCATCAAGCCTCCCAGGACAAACGGCCGCCGGGTCATCTGATAGACCGCGCGGAACAGCTCCCAGAGGGGGTGATTTCCGACAAAATAGTCCTGCTTGCCGTTCTTGAACCGGGCCATCAACTCGCCGTGCTGCGCCGTGCCCATCTTGCGATGATGCAGGCACACCTTGTCCGTGAAAGTGCGCGTCTTCCAGCCCTTCATCCGGGCGGTGACGACGGCAATGTGATCGATGCAGCCCTCTTTGATAGGGACATATCCGCCGATATCCTCGAAACACTCGCGCCGGAAAAGTTGGCAGGCGCCGGACACGTGTTCGATGCTCACGAAGCGATAATCGTAGGTCGGGTTCTCGCCGTCCTTGAAGGGTGTTCCCACCAGCCCTAGCGCGGGGTCGTCCGACAGTTTTTGTAGCAAAAAGGCGAAGTAGTCCTCGTCAAAGGAGATATCGGCGTCGAGGCTTCCGATTACGGCATATCCAACGCCGCGAACCCGGGCATAGCCGGCGTTGAAGGCATGGACTTTGCCGGCGAAGTGGCGCTCGCGACGCTCGGGCAATCGCAAGAGCTCGATCCAAGGGTGGTCAGCGGCATATCGAGTGACAATTTGATCCGTGCCGTCGGTCGAGCCGTCGCTGACAATGACCCACTTGGCCGGCCGGACCGCTTGCGCCACAACGGACTTTATGGCCGATTCGATAAACTCCGCTTCATTGCGCGCGGGTGTAATCAGAACATACGTCAGAGGCGATGTCATTTTTGTCCGTTTTTGAAACTTGGGCAAACTCGGGGAATCGCGGAGTATCCAACATCATCGCTATCCGGCTCTGTGCGTCATCGTGACCCTCTTGAACCCATTGCGAACAGTTCAGACCACTTGGAAAGCTCTCGCACTTCGCCGGCAGCGTGAAATAATCCGAATCAAAATTTGCTACTTGGGTTTTTGTGAGTAAGCCGCGGCCATCGTCGCAACGGACTGGCCGGAAGCGCTGCCGAGAAATTCGGCGATGCACTCGACCACAAATTGCGCCTGTCCCTCGGAAAGTTCCGGATAGATCGGCAGTGCCAGCGTTTCCTTCGCCGCACGCTCGCTTTCCGGAAACTCTCCAGCCGAGTGCCCAAGATAGGCGAAGCACTCCTGCAGGTGCAGGGGCACAGGGTAGTATACTTCCGTGCCAACGCCTTTCTTCTTGAGGTAAGCCTGCAATTCATCGCGCTGCGAAAGGCGAATCACATATTGGTTGAAGATGTGGCGGTCGGTCGTTACGGAGGGAAGCGTTATCGGCAAACCCGCTCCGCCGAACAAGCAATCGTATCTCTTCGCATTGAATTGTCGAGCCGCGGTCCAATCGTCCAAGTGTCGGAGTTTGGCAGAAACGATAGCAGCCTGAATCGCATCAAGGCGGAAATTACCACCGACAATCTTGTGATAGTACTTCGGCTTGGACCCATGCGACCGCAGGCACTGTAGCTTCTCCGCGCGTTTGGCGTCGTTGGTCACAATCATTCCGCCGTCCCCGGCGGCTCCCAAATTCTTCGAGGGGAAGAACGAGAAGCATCCGTAGTGCCCTATCGATCCCGCTCGGCGTCCCTTGTACTCGGCGCCAATTGCCTGAGCCGCGTCTTCGATGACCACCAATCCGTGCTTGTTGGCCACGCTCATTACAGCGTCCATATCGGCCATCTGCCCGTAGAGATGCACGGGGATGATGGCGCGCGTGTTCTTTGTGACCTTTGATGCGAGCTGCGCGGGATCGAGGTTGTAGGTCGCAGGGTCTATGTCTACAAAAATGGGAGTAGCGCCCAGACGAGCGATGGCGCCCACAGTGGCGAAGAATGTGTAAGGAGTCGTGATGACCTCATCGCCAGGACGGATGTTCTCCGCCATCAGGCAGGCGAGAAGCGCGTCGCTACCTGAAGAAACTCCAATCGCATGTGAGCAGTGCGAGTATGCCGCAATTCCCTTCTCGCACTGGTCGACCATCGGACCCAGGATAAAATGCTGGGATTCCAGCACCTCCGCAATAGCCGCGTTCAATTCATCCTTAATTCCTGAATATTGCGCCTTGAGATCAAGCAGCGGAACGTTCACGCTTCGCCTCCCCCTTCAGTTCCCTATATGACTTCGTGCCCACCGTCAACTCGGCGGGCAACGGGGCTTCTTCGTCGAGGTCGAGACACCGAAGCACTCCGGGCTCTACCTCTTTATATCGATAACCGGTTTCCGGGCACCACATCACTCCATCGGAATCGGGAGATTCCAGGCGATGGCCGTGCCGGCTCATCCATCCGATTTGATGCGCGGGGTTACCGACAACCAGCGCAAAGTCGGGAATGTTCTTCGTGACTACGGCCCCGGCTCCAACAAATGCGTAACGTCCGATTGTGACGCCGCACACAATCGTAGCGTTAGCGCCGATTGTGCACCCGCGGTTGAGATGAGTGGTTTCATAGAGCGAGTGTCTGACAACTTGTGAGCGCGGATTTGTGACGTTGGTAAGAACGCACGAAGGTCCCAGAAAAACATCGTCTTCAACCACCGTGCCCGCATATACGGAAACGTTGTTCTGAATCTTGACGTTGTTCCCGATGACCGTTCCGCCGTCAACATTCACGTTCTGTCCAATGATAGAACGCTCCCCGATCCGGGCGCCTTTCATGATATGAGCAAAATGCCAGATTTTCGTGCCCGATCCAATCTCGGCCCCATCGTCAACATACGCAGACTCATGCGCAAAGTAGGGCTTTTGCATTGGCGCGGGGCCGGCGACAGGGGCGTCCAAATCAATAGTTCCATTCACCAGGCCGCGCTGGCAAGCGTCTAACACCCGCAGGACCCTAAGGCCTTCCTCACCGTCGCTGACCGGCGGAGTTCTGGAAACGACACACTCAAGAAAATGTGCGCATTCGGCCCGTAGGGGCTCAAGCTCCGCCAGTTCGACTATTTCGCCTTCCGCTTTCACGGCCGTGGGAATCCGGTTACGCCATTCAACCTTGTGGGGATACAAGATAAGCTTGTGTTCGGCGGTGTCATCGAAGACCGCCATCTTTTCCGATCCCACCACGACCAGGCGTTGTTCTTTCACCGGATGCAGCCAGCTTACAAAGATGTGAGCCTGGACGCCGCTGGGAAAATCGAAGTGGCTCAAGGTTACATCGAACACGTCGTGATTCAGCCAGCCTCCTCCCTTGCAGGTCACGTGTGACGGCATTTCATTGAGGAGCGATAGCATCACGGAGATATCGTGCGGAGCGAAACTCCACAGGATGTTTTCTTCGGTCCGTATTTTGCCAATGTTCAGACGGTTCGAGTAAAGATAACTGATCTTTCCGAGCTTACCGTCGTGAATGAGTTGCTGCAGTTTCAGGATCGCCGGGTGGTATCGAAGGATATGGCCAACCATCAGGATTCTGCCCGCTTTTTTGGCCAACCGGACGAGTTCTTCACCATGAACGACATCGATGGCGAGCGGTTTCTCAACGAAAACGTCTTTTCCGGCTTCCAAAGCCGCCTTAGCCATCGCATAGTGAGACACCGCCGGTGTGGCCAGCGCCACTGCCGTAACGGAAGGGTCCGAAAGGACGGCGCTAAACTCACGGCAAAACCTTACGCCGACATATTTCCGTTGGTAGTTTGCTTCGACCGATTCTTCCGAATCGCAAAGCACGGCAAGGGCGCCCAGCTCGTAAAAATTCCGCGCCAAGTTCTTACCCCAGTAACCGACACCCACGACAGCAACCCGGGGGGTCGGCGTCGTGGGCGGTGTGCTCTCCATAAATACTCCCGTCAAGAAGTGATCTCAAGGACCAACAATAATCAATCGGCTGGAACCGCGCTTCGCAGGAGTGAGCCCAGCCATTCCGCGCGGGCCGGTGGCCCTGAGGGCGCAAGCGGCCCGGCGATGAATCACGACCCGCTTTGCGCAGCTAAGCTGGACTCGCGCGCCGGTATCCAGGAAGATGCACTTGCCTCAGTTTCCCGGTGGACGAAGTCCAGCACGTGCTGAGAAATTCGATCCTGCTGAGCTGCCGTCAGCCCTGGAAACATGGGCAGCGAGAGGATTTGCGACGCAGCCTTCTCGCACACCGGGAATTCACCGGCGCGATAGCCCAGGTTTTTGTAAGCCTTTTGGAGGTGAAGGGGAACAGGATAATGGATTCCCGTCCCGATGCCCACCTCGGCCAGTCGGTTCTGAAGTTTTTCGCGGTTTTGCACCTGGACGACATAGACGTGAAAGACCGCCTTCGACCAGGAAGGCTCGGCGGGAATTATTATCCCGCTCTCCGCGGCGCCTAGCAATTCCTCGTAACGCGACGCGCATTCGCGGCGCCGTTCATTCCACGCCGCGAGATGCCGGAGCTTGACACGCAGAATTCCGGCTTGAATGGCATCCAACCTGCCGTTGTACCCTTCCATGTCGTGATAGTACTTCTTCGCCTGACCGTGGTCGCGAAGCATGCGGATCTTGCTCGCGATATCCGCGTCGTTAGTCGTGACGGCGCCCGCTTCGCCGCAGGCCCCCAGGTTCTTGCCCGGATAGAAGCTGAAGGCCGCAGCAAGGCCCATTGACCCTGCCTTCAGCCAGCGATTCTGCCGCTTCGAAAAGTACTGTGCCCCGTGGGCCTGGCAGGCATCCTCCACGACTCGCAGGCCGAAGCGCTCGGCAAGGTCCAAGATGGGGTCCATGTCCGCGGTTTGCCCGTAAAGGTGGACGGGGACGATAGCGGTTACGGGCCTTCCCAGCCGCTTGTTAAACACCCGCCCCGTGGCTCCATCAACACAGCACTCGACCTGAAGGTACTTGCGTAGCCGCTCCGGATCCATGCTGTACGTCCGCTCATCGACGTCAACAAAGTCAGGTGTTGCCCCCGCCTGGGTGATGGCTTCGGTTGTGGCGATGAAGGTGTTGGGCACGGTTATCACCACGTCACCATGACCCACACCCGCCGCGACCAGAGCAAAGCGCAAGGCGTCTGTGCCACTGCCCACGCCGACACAGTACTGAGCGTCGCAGTACTTGGCGAAGGACCGCTCAAAGTCCTCAACCATGGCGCCCCCAATGAAGTTGGCCGTATCAAGGGCGTGAGCAAATACCCCCACCAATTCGTCTTTTAGCTCTTGATGCGGCATGACAAGGTCAAGGAAGGGAATTCGATTAGTTTCCACGATGTGCTGCCTCCGTCTTTTGCTGGTTGATCGTGCGCAATAATTTGGCGGGGTTCCCCGCCACGATCGCGCTGGCAGGAACGTCCTTTGTAACCACGCTCCCAGCCCCCACAATGGCGTTTTCACCGATGGTCACGTTGGAAAGGATGGTGCTTCCCGAACCAATCGAAGCACCTTTTTTCACCAGGGTCGCTTCCACCTTCCAGTCGGCCTCGGTCTGAAGCGTCCCGTCGGGATTTGCCGCCCGCGGATAGGTATCGTTGATAAACGTGACGCCGTGTCCGACAAAAACGTTGTCCTCAATGGTTACACCTTCACAGATAAACGTATGGCTTGAGATCTTGCATCTATGCCCGATCTTCGCGTTCTTCTGCACTTCGACAAAGCTGCCCACCTTCGTCTCGTCACCAATCTCGCAACCGTAAAGGTTAATAAATTTGGAGAGCTTAACGTTTTGGCCAAGGCGGACGTCCGGGGAAATGCATTGGTAGTTGTTCATACGGAAACGGTCTCCCCTTTTAGCTTCAGTGAAGCTGTCGCCGCTTCCAACAACTTGATAACTCGTAATCCTGCCACACCGTCGTTAAAGGGCGTCTGGTTCTTCTCGATACAGTCCAAAAAGTACGCCAATTCGACCTTCAGGGCTTCTGTCTGCTCGATCTTGGGCGCCCACATGTCGCCGGAGCGGTAACTGACAAGTAATTCGTAGACCCCTTCCCTGCTGGCGATTTGCACGCCCTTGTCGTAGATTTTGACTTTTTCGTCGGCTTCCAAGTCGTTCCACACCAGCATCTTTTTCTCTCCCCCAATCAGCGTAGTGCGGACCTTCACGGGAGATAGCCAGTTCACATTGATGTGGGCAATCGTGTTGTGCGGGAAGTAGACGGTAATAAACGCCACGTCGGCATGGTCGTTCAGGTGCGCCTGGCCGGTCGCGACGACCGCCTCGGGTTCCTTGTGGATAAGATAATCCATTATGGACAAATCGTGAGGCGCGAGGTCCCAAATCACGTCAATGTCGTGCTGAAAAAGACCTAGATTGACCCTTGTGGAGTCGTAGTAGTAAAGATCCCCCAGTTCCCCCTGGTCGATGAGTTGGCGGATTTTTTTCACGGCGGCGGTAAAAAGAAAAGTGTGGTCCACCATAATCCTGAGATCCTTCTGCTCTGCTAACTCGATCAACTTCTCAGCCTGGATCGAATTCGAAGTAAGGGGCTTCTCGAGGAAGACGTGCTTCCCGTTTTCCAGCGCCGCCTTTGCAAGGTCGAAATGCGTCCAGACAGGAGTGACGATGGCCACCGCATCAATGTCGGGTGAACGCAGGATTTCGTCGGCGTCGGACGTGACCTGCACATCCGGGTAGGCATGTTTTGCGCGCTTTTGAGCGGCTGGGCTTACGTCGCATACGGAAACGACCTGCGCCGAATCGAGAGCGTGCAGGTTTCGAAGTATGTTTGGGCCCCAGTAACCGTGACCAATAACACCTATCTTAATCATAGTTTCTCCCATCAGGCTCGTGTACAACTCGGCACGTTACGCGAGGAAATCTTCAGTACGCGCCGACTCCCCGAAATACGGCAAAGGGCGTTCGCACGAGAATCTTGATGTCGAGCCAAGGAGACCACGTCCTGGCATACTTGATGTCCAAGCGGACCATGTCGTCAAATTTGACACGGCTTCGACCCTCAACTTGCCACAGGCCGGTAATCCCAGGCTTTATCTCGAGAAAGCGGCGCCGGTGCCAAATATCGTACGCTTCAACCTCATAGGGAATCGGGGGCCGCGGTCCCACCAGTGACATTTCACCCTTGAGCACATTTAGAAACTGCGGAAGCTCGTCGAGACTGGTCTTCCTTAGAAATCTCCCGAACCGTGTCACACGGGGATCGTCCTTTATTTTGTAAACCTCTCCGGGCTCGTCCGTGTGCCGTTGGTTTTCCTTTGCGGAAATAAGCTTCCGGACGTAATCGCGATGAATCGTCGCGTCGTTCTTGTAGTACATCGATCGGAACTTCAAGAAAGTGAATTGAACTCCGTACTGTCCCAGCCTTTGCTGCTTAAAGAGAATCGGTCCTTTCGACGTGAACTTGATCACGGCGGCAATCACAAAAAGCAGGGGAGAAAGCAAGAGAAGCGCGAAGGCACTGCCGAGGACATCTATCGCTCTCTTGATCCCCAGCGAGACCCTAGTGCCCTTGTCCCGTGGCCTCAAGTCGGGGTAAAGGCTGATGTCTGCTGATGCGCCGCCGCTTCCGAGATCCAAATCCTCAGGGTACACGTGGAAAGAAACGTGGATGTCATTCATCTGCTCTAGATTGAGGTCGTTTCGCAACGTGGAGAAGACTCTGGAATGCAGTGCACTCAGAATGGTGGCCGTGCTCCCCGAACCGATTTCTGTGCAGATGACACCAATTACCCGATCCTTCTTGTACCAACCCTGCAGATCGGTTTCGCGAATGGACTTGTAAACCGCCCTCGTCATCGTTCCGAGCATCGCCTCCCCATGCTCAGCTTCAAGAAGCTTGCCAGCGTGCACTAGCATGAGCACGAAACGCTGGCGAGATCGCTCGCTCCTCTTTCTCTCCAGAGATAGGAGTTTCCCGAACATATCCTCGCGGACAAGGGTCAACGCTTTGTCCTTATCGCGCTCGGCATCCTCGCGGGACGGACTCTCCGGTAACTGAAACTCCGGGCTTGCCTTTTGTGGTTTTCTCAAGGTAAATATCCCCATAAGCAAATATCCTCTATCCTCTGTCGCCAGCTTGGTTAGGTAGCGCGGATTGGGCAAGTGACAGGCTGCCCTTAAGCCGCTCGTGAAGTTGTGTGTTTTACTGAACGTTAGGACAATCGCGGATAACTCAGCGAACCCGAAGCCCCCAGCGGGAGGAAGGCCCAAGATCTTCGGGACAGTTTCTAGCCTTGAGGATCACTGCAAAGTTAGCTTTCGGACTATCGTCCCAGGGGAATGGCTTTGAGCTGGTAGTCAATGCCAATCGTCACTTGATTACGGTCAAAGTCCGCGAGAATCGGCAGAGTCCCCTTACTCAACTGGTGGATGGTGTCATAGGAAATGTAGAGTCTGGAGTTCCCTCGTAGGGGCCGGATGAATTGAATTCCTCCGGTAACGGCGTCAAGCTTTCCATACGAAGACGGCAAGAGGGAAACCTCCCCTTGCGTGGCACCGCCGCTCAAATCTGCCTCCCACCGTCCGACCAATTGTCGGCGAACTCCAAAATCAGCATGGGTATCGACTATGGACGTATATACGCCTCCGCCATCCGAAACCGACCTTTGGAGGGAGAGATTCAGGGCAGTTCTGCCGACTTCCTTCGTTATGCTCCCTCCCCCGGAGCCTTGAAAACCATCTGCCACGCCGGGCCGCCCGGAGGATTGACCCAGGTTGCGAACATGTTGCGGCCCACCGAAAACTGTAACGCTTACCGTTGGAGAGAGGCGCGATCCCACAGAAAGATACGCGCTTTCGACTTGGGAACGCTGGTGATTACCGAAAACTTCCCCACCCTGGTACGTAGTGTCTTGATGAAGCAAGAGAAAACCGAAGTTCGTATGGTCGGTTATCCGGTACTTGAACTCCAAGCCGCCACTTGCTCCGTTATCGTTGTATAAAGACCCGGTCGCTCCGGCTTGGCCGCCGAATTTGCGCTGGTCGTAGCTTCCAGAGATGGTGAATGAAGTACGCCGGCTCTTCGCAAACGTCAAGTCGAGCCCTGCCATGTTTGACAGGGTTCGCGTGGTGTAGGGGTAAATCCCCCCATTCAGGCCGGTGGGTGAAGTTAGCCCGGCCAAAATCGGCTGCCCCGCGAAAGATGGAAGGAAGCCGTTTTGATAACTGAACGCATCGTACAGGCCGAGAATAAAGCGATCGGACATCTGGTAGGAAAGTCCCAGATTCGCAGCGTGGTTAAGCCGATCATACTGGGAGGTTTGCCGGTATAGCAGGAAAGCGGGCACATAGCTGAAATTAAACACCAGCCGCTCAGTCGACTTCGTGACACCTAATTGGGAGGTGAAGGAGAGAGCTTCATCGCTGCGACGATCCGAGCTCGTCGCAAGGACGTTATCGTCATAAAAAGTTGAGGCCCCAAAATTCAACGAGATCTGATTGAGTGGCGCAGCCTCTCCGGCGAATTGGAGAGGAGTTTGAGCGCCGGTTCCATACGCAGCCCCGAGTGTCGGTACCCCCATGGCCGGGACAGCGGTCTGCCCTGCCAAGCCCGCCGGAAACATAACAACCACGGCCAGGAAGGAGATAAGGGTCCACAGGCGCACTCTTTGGAATCGGCTCGGGTGTCTCCGAATTTCACTCTTATATTCCGACTTGAGGTTTTTCATTGGCATGTCTGTTCTGGAGCGATTTGGCCGATCTGATTCTCTTCCGACGACTATCCGCTGGTCGCCCCACCGAAGTACTTGCAAATTCACGCGCGATACATTATCCCGCTACCATTTGCCAACCAAACCGTGCTCGAGTGCGAAAACGGCAAGTTCCACGCGGCCAGAAATTCCCAGCTTGCTGAAGATATTGGTGAGGTGGTGCTTGACCGTTCTCTCACTAATTCTAAATTCCTGACCCACTTCCCTATTCGAGGAGCCGCTGGAGACCCTCTTTACGATGTTCAGTTCGCGCGGAGTCAACCCATAGTCTTTTCGCCGGGTCCCTTCGCTCTGGGAAGAAGGAGACTTGCGAAGCGCCTCAATGACGATGGGGACGCTCGCATGGTCTAGCCAATACTGACCGGCCAGTACACTGCGAATACTTTTCAGCAATACCTCTCGCGGAGACCCCTTCAAAACGATGCCGTGGGCGCCAAGATGGAAGGCCTCCAAAATTGTGCTTTCTTCAACTGTCGCTGCCAGCAGCAACGTACGCACGGGCGAGGACAGGCCGGCCAAGTCGTTCAATACCTGGAGCCCGTAGCGGCCAGGCAAAGCAAGGTCGACTAAAACGATGTCGGGCTTCAATCCGCGTGCCAAGCGGACAACCTCTTCCCCTACGGACGATTCACCACTGACACACATCTCAGGTTGGGATTCAATCAATTTGCGTAAGCCATCGCGGAAGATCGGGTGGTCATCCGCAATCAGGACTCGAACGCGGCCTGCCTTCCTGCGTTTTAGCCCCCTGCTCACGGGCGCTTCCAAACCCAACTCATTCGAGCGAGGGCTGTCTACTACTTCCAACCCAGCGGTTTCCCTTATCCCGTCAAGGCCGGAGGTTCGAAATGGAGGCGGAAGTTCGAGCGGGCGGCGCGAAGACATTCGATCATTCACCTTGTTGGGGTCTTTATCCAAATGCTAGACGGCGCCAATGCGCGGCGAGGATATTGTCGGCCTGAAGAGAGAAACCTGACTGAGGGTGTAAGGCACCACCATGGCCAGCGAGGCCCCCAAGGTGTCAAGCCCGCAATCAAGTAACGAAGCGTGCCTACCAGCAACAAACAATTGGTGATATTCGTCGGTCAGGGAATACGCGGCAGCCGCCAGAATGCAAATGAGTGCGCGCCGCGGGCTCCATTGCCAATCTTTGCCCGGACGACCATAAAGGAACAGGGCGAAGATGGCGTATTCGGTAACATGAGCGAACTTGCGAAGGAAAATATGAAGAACGGCGAACGTGCGTGCCGAGACGCGCAGGTGGAGAAAATGGAGTGCAGCAGCCAGCAGCGCCCGCGAGAAATCAGGCGCAAAAGCTTGCGTGGAAAGATGGAAAATGAGAGCGGCCCAGGCAAGTGTCAGGGCCCACCAAAGCACCGAAATTGGCTGTGCGAAGTCACTTCGCATATTTGCTTAGTCCCAGCCCGTCGATGGCCCTGGGTTTGGCCGATTTTGTACGTGTATCAGACCCGGCATATCCATAGTACTTGGAGTAGGTACGATCCAGTCCTTCAACCTCGTTGAGAACGAGTCCGACGATGTGATCACGCCCAAGGTTCCGGGTCGTCTCCTCGATCGCCTCGCGGGGTGTTACGCCTGCGCGACCTACCAGCAAAGTTGCATCGGCATGAGACTTCAAGACCAGGATGTCAGCTACGGGGGTTGTGGGAGGTGAGTCGATCAGTATCCAACTGAACGAACTTGCAGAAAGACCTTTGATCAATTGCGAAATAAAATTCGACTGAAGAGGAGTGCTGCCATCTTCCAAGGGCTGCCCGGCCGGCAACAGATAAAAACCGAGCGGATCAATTCGCCGGATTGCCAGCATCGGGTCACTCCCAAACTTGTAGCACTCGGTCAGCCCCGGCCAGGGCTTCAGGCCCAGTTTTTTTGAGATGGTTGGTCGATAAACGTCGGCCTCCAGCAGGAGCACGGGGCGCTTTCCCTTTTCGGACAGTCCCGTGGCAAGATTCATAGAAACCGTGGTCTTGCCGTCGCCCGGCAGGGGGCTGGTAATCAGGAGGTTCTTTAACTTCCTCGAAGCCTGCAAGCTCTTAAGACGTAACTGCACTAGCCTGAACCGATCCGCGCCGGCACTCCTCGGGTCGTTGTACACCACCAGACGGCTCTCCTCAGGAACAGGGCTGACTTCCGTTGCGACAGGTAAATATAGGTCAGCTCTTTCCAATGCCTGGAGGACCTCCTCCTGGGAATCAGGGGACATACTGTCGCTCCCGATTTCCAAGCCTAGCTTTGGCTTAAGGATACTATCGGACATAACCTTATTGACTCCCATCTATATTGACTCCGATCGGTGCCTCCCACCAGGGGAAGTCGCAAACTCGTCTAGCCCCGCGTAAAGAGATAGAATTCAGTGGCGCAAACCAGCAAACACAGCGTAGTTCCCACAAGCCATTCGAATATCTGCGACCTGGAATGCCTCCGGCTTTCAGCTTTGGTGGGCAGGGTCGGCAATCCGACCATCAGAGGAAAGGAAAAGAGACGCCGCAACTCCTGTTCATCGCGCAACGAGTGGTCTTTGGTCTCAATCAGAAAAGCCAGCACTAATCCGAGGGCCAATCCCGCACCTAGCCCGCCTAATCTGATTTTCGCGCGCACCGCGCCCGTAGGCTTCATCGGAAAGCTGGGCGGATCGATGATGCGAAATTGCTGGCCCTGTTGGCGTCTTTCCAGATTGGTGGCCAGCTCCGATTGGGTCTTCTTGCTCAATAAATCGTCGTAGTTCTGTTTGGAAAGATTGTAGCCGCGCAGCAAATCCGCGAGTTCTTGCTCGCGGACCGGGGTCATGTTGAGGCGACCCTGGTAATCTGCAATCCTGGCTTCTAGCTGTTTTTGGGACGCCACGTCGTTATCAATTTCAATCCGGTTCGCTTGCAGTTGGCTTTTGAGTTGAGCATTGGTGGCATTGTTGGTCGCGGAATCACCCGGTTCGGTATTCTCCTTAGCATCTCCCTCCGCGGGAGCCTTCGGAGCTTTCTTTGTCGCAGCCGCCAGCAACGCCTCTGACGACTTGATCTGTTCATCAATCTTGACGACGTCAGGGTACTTTTCCGTATAGCGTGCCAGCAAGCCGAGTCTTTCACTCCTCAGTCGAGCCAATTCCGTCCTAATTGACTCGGCCGGATCCACCGCCGGTCCCCCCGGCTGCGCCACCACCACCGCAGGAGTTAATTCCTCGTACTGAGTGAGGAGGGACTGCAAATAAGCCCGCTGCTCCCGAGCCCGGCTCAAAGAGGTCGAGATGTTCTGAAGTTGCATCTGTAAGCCGGACAGGATTCCCAGATTTCCCTGTTGTTGCTCCGGCAGTTGGCCGAGGTACCTCAATTTGAAATCCCGAACCCGGCTTTCCCGTTGCTCCAAATCCGCGGCGGCGAGCTGGAGCTGGTCTTCTAGAAAATTGGTCGTGCCCGTAGATTGATCTTCCCGGGTCTTTAGGTTCTCGTACTTGAAGAGGGTCGTCAGTTTGGTAGTAACATCTTGCGCCACATGGGGGTCAGAGGCCGTGAAGGAAATCTTAAAGGAGTTAAGGTCGCTGTTTTCAGCGCCTTTTTGTGTGGGTTCGATTGCAATGTTCTTTTGGATCAATTCGACCAAATCTTCGGGCGCCATTCGCGCCCGAGCTTGGGGATAGAGGTTGAATTCCTTGATGATCTCAAGCAATTGACTGCGCGACAGAATCGCATCAGTCATAAGTAATAGCGCCTCGTGAATATCCGAGGTGCTGTTGGGTGTAACGTAGCGTTCCGGCACTTGCTGGTGAGTAACGAGAATCGTAGCCTCTGACCGATACTGGTTGGGCAGCATCATGGACACTGCACCGGCGACCAAGGCCACCGCCGCCGTAGGCACCAGCAGCCACCAGCGGCGCTTGACCGCCACACGCAGCAGGTCGCCGATCATTACATCCAAGCTTTCATTTTGTTCGACCAAGGAATTCCACCTCAATATCTAAATATCGCTGCGCTTGCAGAGCGCCCGCTACCGCGCGCTCTTGCTGTGCTCGTTCCCAATATTCATCATTGACTGGCGCATTTCCAGCCCGGCCCACAGACCTTCTGCCGTAAAGCTGAGAATTCGGAGAGGTCTCCGGCTGTGGGCCGTCTTGAAGTTGAGCAGATCGACGGGAGCGGCAAAGAACAGGTTCGCCATCGGGTACATAAGCGCTTTTCCTGCAAAGGGACGCATGAGCGGATCGACCTCGACTGGCTTATAGCCCTCGGGGTAATGGTGAAAAAAGTGATTCGTGCTTTGCGCGTCCCAAGTTACGGCCGAATGGACCGCCAAACAGAGAACGATCGGGAGGATTTTGCTATGTCCGGCGATTTTCGCTACTCCACCCTGGGAAGCAACATTCAGAAATGCCTTATCGTGGCGTTTTTCCGAGGTTGGGCTGAACGAAGAAGTTGCGTCCCTCATCGTTCGTCCGTTTCCAGGTTGTCGTAAATGGCCGTGCCATCACGATCGGAAGCAACTATGCCCGCAAGGCTAAATTCCTGCACGGACCCACGGGATTGCTCCCCAGGGGCATAAACAGCCCCCAAGGCTGTCCCGGGCACGGCTACCAAGGCCGATTGCGCTATAAGCGCCACGGGCGACAGTAACGCGAGAACCGCGAAGTGACTTATTGTGCCCAGGCGACTCTTAAGGAACAACGATTGTGTCTCCGTTCCTAAGGTCAATGTTCTCGTCCGTACCCTTACCTTTAATTGCCTTCTTATAATCGAAGGGAATCCTTATCGTGGAACCATCCCCCCAGCGTCTTATAACGAGAATCTTGTTGCTCTTAGCGAAATCCAGGAAGCCTCCGGCCATGGCGATGGCATCCAGGACTGTTGTGGGCTTCGCCAACGGGAACGATCCCGGTTTTGCGACTTTTCCAACAATGGTGTACGTCCGGCTCTTGACTTCTTGTACGATTACGGTGACTTGAGGATTATCGATGTACTCTTTAAGTCTCTGGGCTAGCAGCCGTTGTACCTTGGCCGCGGTCAAACCACTTACTTCCAATTCACCTACGAGCGGAAGGGATATCTTGCCGTCAGGACGCACCAGCACCGTCCGGGTGAGCTCGGTGTCCTTCCACACATTAATCGCCAGCACGTCAGAGGGTCCGATCGTGTAATCATCATCTACACTTACACTCTTGGCGCTGGAGGCGCTGGGCGGTTCGGCTGTTTTCCCACTCTTCTGTCCAGCCCAACTGCACTTCGTGGCCAGCGAAATTCCAACCCGTTTCGCCGAGTCAGATCCCCAAGCATTGACTACAGCAAACGCAAGGCATATCGACAACGCAAGTCGAGCACACCCTCGACTGAAACCGCTATTACACATGGTAACTGTTCGCTTTCTCACTCCCGCGCTCGCCTGTACGATTTCAATGGTACGTCTTGTCGGGCGCGAGGCTGTCTTTGAGGCCTAATGAGGCACGGTAGCTGCCAACCCCGGCGCGGTGAAGATTTCTGGAAGAGAAACTGAAGCGTCCCTCACCACGATAGCAGTTCATGCCGCTGATGAAATCTCGAACACGCCGCAAGTTATCCGCCGGCGAAAACGAAAGAAGAGCGATGAAGCGCAGAATTGGAAACGCCTGGGACAATCGCTTGCTTTTCCCGTCGGTCACTGTCCGTCGCGAGTATGCGCTCAACCGCGCTCACATCAACTTCAACAGCCGCGGACTTTGAGAGCATTTCCACTGAGAGGACCAGCCGATACCCCCGTGTTTGACGGACAAGGATTCCTTCGATTCCTTCCAGTGGCCCAGATTTGATCCGCACCGTGTCCCCACATTTGAGAAAAGGATGTGGTTCGACTCGCAGGGGACTTTCAACCAAGCGACGAACATCGTCAATCTCTTGCGACGGGATACCCGCTGGCCGGCCACCCCAACTTATGAGAGAGTGGACACCGGGGGTCGTCACAATGCTCAGCATCCGGTCAAGCCCGCCGCGAATGAAAACGTAATTGGGAAAAAGCGGGAGCATTAGCTCTTTCTGACGGTCCTTCCATCGACGGATGGTTCTATATCGTGGAAGGAATACCTCGAATCCCTTGCTCGACAGGGCTTGCGAGACTACGGTCTCGTGCTGATGACGAGTGTAAAGCGCGTGCCACCAGGACTCACCAGAACTTACTGCAAGATTGGGAATCTCCTTGCTCGCTAGCATGAATACCCACTCTCCATCTTAGTGCCGGCCGACAATTCGATAATCCCTGATCGCGACGGCCAGCGCGATCGGATTTTCCGGAACAATCCTTTGTTCCAAACGGACCACCGTGCACTTACAGTGGATCTCTGTCGCCCCCTTGCCCTTGCTGCCCAATGCAACCTGCAGCCTCATATCAAGGGTAGTCTCCGGAGCAATGTGAGAGGACGAGTGGAGCAACATCCCCGTACAACTGATATTTTCCGTCCGTCCCTCCAGCCATGTGGGACTGTCCAACTTGCGAAAGTAGACAGGAAGGTGAAGCGCAAAGCGCCTTGGCCGGTCGCGTAGTTGAAGTGAGCTTTTAGAGGTCATAGGGCCACATGTGAAACCAAGGTCAATTGGGGATTCTCAGGGCATCCCTGTCGCCAACCCGAACATTCTCTCTCGTCTATTATTATTGTAGACGGTTGCGGAAGCCTTTTCATCTACATCCATCGCCAGATATGCAGCTCCGCCCTGTGACTTACAGACTGACGTTCCCTGTAAGCCTTACTGATTAGGTTTCGAGGAGGAAACTCTTCAAATCGCCCAGACTCGCGTCGCACTGAACCGCACGCCGTACTCGCACGCCGCCATCCTCGACTCGCGGCCTTGTCGGCGTAATCTGCATCTGGGGGAGCAGGCACCACACCTGCGACCGATCCGAACCACGAACTACGCGGATGCCGGAATGCGCGATTCTCGACGACGGCATCACTACCGCTTGCGAGCTATTCCACCCGCCCGAACGGACCAAGAGCTTCGGTAATCCGGCTTGTACCAACCACCACTACGTCTCCACGCCCTGCGCACACACTGGTAAGTCTCGCATACCTTGCCCGCTCCATCAGGGATTGCCGATTGTCCGCCCATCAGAGCCCAATGTTTTTCTCAGAGCGTACTCAGTTTAACTCAATCATCCGTACCGCCAATAGCCCGATGGTACCATGCCTATGGCACTATCCGGTGACCATAACTGGCACACCTTAGTGCTATTTACTTTAATGACAATAATCGTGGTACAAAATAGGTAGAATAGGCAGGATTAATCCCCATCAATCAAACGATGCTCCGTGGCGAAAAGCAACAGCTCCAAACGGTTTGAAATTCCTAGTTTGTCGAAAATGTTCGTCATGTGGTGCTTGGCGGTGTTTTCACTAATACCTAGCTCCTTCGCAAGATCCTTGTTCGTATAGCCAGCGCCAACAAGTCCGATGATCTGCTTTTCGCGGGCAGTAAGACCGAATTCGCGCCTGTCGCCATAGTCGCTAGGGGAAGGCGTCAGTCGCCGGAGGGCTTGGATAATATCCAAAACCCGTTCGTTACCAACCCAAAACTCGCCGCAGCTCACGCAACGAATACTCTTCAAAAGGAGCTGCAGCGCCGAGTGTTTCAATACTATCCCGCGAGCCCCCAGTTGAAGCGCCTCAACCACTTGGTCGCTCTCGATGGCAGCGGTCAGTATAATCGTATGCGTTTGGGTGCCGAGTTTACTCAGCTCCCGCAGGGCCTGCAGGCCGGTCACCTTAGGCAGCGAAAGGTCCAAGAGAAGGATATGCGGATTGAGTTGGCGAACCAGCCTTACCGTCTCTTCACCATCGCCCGCTTCGCCAACAATGTGCAGCCACGGTTCAGCCTCCAACAGCTTGCGCAGGCCCTCACGGAAAATGGCGTGATCGTCCGAAATCAGGATATCAATCGTCGCTGAAGACTCTCCCATTGGCAGTCAACGGTACCGAAACCTCTAACTTTGCACCTGATCCTTCAAGGGATTCTATCATGAGTTCACCGCCGATTGCATCCACACGTTCCTTAATGATTAAAGGGCATTGGGATGAAGCCAGGAGTTCGGCTGCCGACAAACGCCCGGTGAACCCGAATCCGAGGCCGTCATCCTGAACGGACAGCTTGTAGCGCCCATCATCCTGGAAAAAACGCACTATCACTTTGTGAGCTCGACTGTGCTTGCGAACATTCACGAGTGCCTCCTGCAGGATGCGTACCAGCTCAATGCAAACATGCGGTGACAAGGAAACCTCTTGAGATTCCACCGAAAGGCTGGCGGAAATACCCTGGTCGCGCCCAAACCTATCCACCGTCCCTGCCATGTGCTCGAAGAGGCGACGGGGCTCCACTGTTAGAGGTTTGATCCGCTGCATTTCCTCCCGCAGATTCGCAATCTCGTTGTGAACAAGTTCTTGCAGATGCCCCATCGCATGCTGTGGACAAGAAGGCTGACATGTGGCCGCACGGGTTCGTCGGAGCACATCAATCTGCATTTCCAGTCCGATGAGGGACTGGATGACTCCGTCATGTAACTCCTGCACGAGGCGTACCCGCTCTTGGGCTTGGGCACGGGAGCGGAGACGCCCGACGAGGTATTTGCCATATACGGCAGGGCCAACCTCGCGCACCAAATCCGCAAGAAACCGCGCATCGGTGCTGGCTCTGCGTCCACCGCGAGCGTTGCAGATGGTAAGGCGGCCGAGCCACTTTCCTTCGAATGAAAACGACGTCGCCAGCAGCGACCAGGAACCCCACAGTGGCGTATGGTGTTCACTTACGATATCGAGGTCGTAGGTCCCGCCAGAATACAGCAAGGAAGTGGAAGGACGGCTTGGGCCGAGGGCAGTTCCGCGCATCCGATTGGCGGCACCCGGCGCCGTCTTACCATCGACCGCCGCACGATCAAATCTCAGCCCGCGCCGGACTTCTACCGGCGGCATGGCGAAGTACGACCCGCGCGCAGGCTTTGTCAAGTTCCACGAACGAACAGCCTCCCCGCTTTGTCCGGTCACGCGCGTCACCTCCCATGCAAAACATTGATCGCCGCCTATTTCCTGGATTGCCAACCGCACCATATCGGCATCAAAGTATTCCCGTAACAATCTCAGGGTGTGCCCCAGAGTCGCGCTGAAGCCTGGTTCAGGGACGGCGTCTCGAACCAGCCGTGTAATTACCACGGCGTCCCCATACCGTTTATTATCTCTTTCTACGAGAAGGCCGACGAGGCTGGCCGCCGAAACCAAGGTCGCCGACAAGGCCAGTGCGGACGTAAAGGAACTACTGTCTGCCATCGCGTTCGGCGCGCTCCCGAACCAAGCGGGAGGAATGATCAAATTCGAGAACACAAAGGCGATGCACGCACTAGAGGTTAGAACGGCGCCATTGAATCCCCACTTACACGCGGCAGCGAGAAGCACAAACAAGTAGAGTCCGAGGAAATAGCTCTGCGCACCCCCTGTGAACGTAATAATCAGAGAGGTTATAACAACTTCTGCAGATGCCAGGCCGAGCTCCCAGGCCAAGCCGCGGCGCCTGTGTAACCGAACAATCATTAAGTTCAGGAGGCCATATATTAAGTATAAGAGAACCAGCGCCCTGCCCGACGCAACGTGCTGTCCGAGACACGCGGGGCTGATCGAAGCGGTAACGGTGCACACTACTGCCAGGGCGACACGGGCATGAGCCAGGAAATGCTCCCTGTCCCGAGATCCTCCTTCGGACCCAGCTAAACGGTCCTCCCGATGCTCGCCACGGTCTCCCATTCCACACTCCGCGTCACGCGGTCCTCAGTCACAAGGCATATACAGATTCGCAGATACGTAAGCAATGACCTTTGTTCCCGATGGGGACTGACTGAAGGGTAGAGAATAACGGACCAGTGCCCCACCCTCCCAAAACGTATCCAATTCGTCCGAACCTAACCTAGATTGGGAGACCAAAGAATACCCTAAGTTGTTTATCAAGAGCAAGTAATCATCTGTAATTCCATACCCAAACCGTCTATCTGTTGCGATTTAGGACACAAAAACGCTGCACGATGTTGCTACAGTGCCAGGCACTGCACATCACCGTGCGCGCTGCATAACGAGAGTGAGTCGAGAAGGCACGTTAAGAGGCCACTATCGCCTCACTCCGCTAAGCGGGACTTTCCCTCAAAGAGATCTCCGGACCAACCCCGGAACGGAGGAGGACGGATTGAGGGGGCCGTCAAAGGGCATCTTTGGAGTCGCGGGCTCCAAAAAGCGATAGCGAGCATTCTCGGCATCACCTAACGAATGCTCGGAGACATGTTCCGCAGGGTTCTCCGCGGAGCCACGCGCCGAAGTGAGCACGACGCATCCTGGTAATACACCTCCCTTCTTGGTATTGAGTACGGTCCGCTGTGGCGAAGGAGGTCTCTTCCGTTGCTCCAAAAAGTATTAGTAGCGCTGATTACAATGAATCGCAGACGATATACGCATTGGATGTCATTTAGAGGATGGACATTATGCCTGCTCTCGTATTGCCACTTGCAGGCATGATCGCTCCTCTCTCGCATCGAACCAGTAAATTCTTCCCGTCTCCTTGTAAGATTTACATCGATGATCGTCAGGTCAGAGTCGTGAAGGCCTTCAACTCGGGAAGCGAAGAGGCGTCCTCCCCCTGCCAAATCAAGTCCTTCTGATCGCCTTACAGTTTGGAAGGATGCGTGCCAAAGAGTTGACCTCTGACGCCTTTGGCTTCTGCGCACTGGCAGCCAGAGAATCACCACCACGACGACGGGATCGTACTCCTTGAGACTTCAGGTGCTGTGCTCGACCTGAGTCCGAGAGCCACATGCGGGTTCTGGCAAGGAGCCCATCTTCAAGACTACGTCTAAGCGGCCGCTCATTTGCGTCGCGCCGCCTGACGCGCTGAAGGCTCGCGACGTAGCGAGCCGGGAGGAAATTAGGACTCAATCGTAGAGCACGGATGTCCGAAAACGGATGCAGCAATCAACCTCTGAGAATGACTCGTAACCAGCCCGTTCCGGGCCCTGAAATACTGAAGGGACCGATGAATAGAATAGGTTCTATTCCGATCTGAAATATACACATTGGCAGTCTTTCAGGGCATATTACAAATATCGTAAAGAGGAGGGATTCTCCGGTCTTAACCCATGCCTCACGAACCCTCAGGGTAGTAAAGCAATCCGTGGCAAACCAAGTCTAAGCGCAAGGGCTTCGCCGTTCAGGGTGGATGAGCCGTCGGATTACGCCGAGTACCCCTGACCAAGCGGTTCGGCTATTCGGAACTGTTGCCTAGCCCTAAGAGGAGAGGTATGTCTACATCGACTTATCGTCTCGGCAATCCCGGTGAGAACCAGGGAGCGTCGTGGCACGCTAAACTCGCACTCTTTGCCTTTTTATTTTCCCTGTGCTTCTCTGCCGCTACGGCTGCGATGGCGGCTTCGTCCGGAGCCACATCTGTGCAGGCGGCCGGAAACAAGGTACCGGGAACGGCCCCTTCGCTGTCCTTCGCCAATAGCACGGTGGCGGGCAATCTGATTATGGTGGGAATCGATTTTGATGGCACGGCGTCGCCTTCCTCGGTCTCGGATATGCAGGGTAACACCTTCGTCCAAGTCGCTAGCCAATTGACCTCGCCAGAGGGAACCGGCAGCCGGGTTTATTACGCCAAGAACATCAAAGGGGGAGCCGATACGGTGACGGTCCACTGGTCGGTGGCCTCTGCCAATGTGGAAATCTATTTGACCGAGTATGCGGGTCTCGACCTCAACAATCCCGTCGATGCCCAGGCAGGAGCGACCGGCAGCGCCGGAGCCGTATCCAGCGGCCTCGCCACCACAACGGTTTCCGGAGACATCATCTACGGCTACTGCGTAGGCGACTCGGCCTGCACCGTAGGTTCGGGTTTCAGCGCTCGTTCGACTTACGATCAAAACCTGATTGAAGACATGACCGCTGGAAGCCCTGGCAGTTATGCCGCGACCGCCTCCGCGAGCAACGGCTGGACCATGCAGATGGTGGCGCTCAAACTCGCGTCGTCCGGAGCGCCGGCGGGGACAGCAGCGGCGCCGGTAACTTCGGGCCCGGCGGCCGGTATTTCCGCTACCAGTCTCACTTTCGCCAGCCAAGCCATTGGCGTCGCCAGCGCCGCCCAGACGATAACCGTAATTAACATCGGGAGCGCGGATTTGAATATCGCGGCTATCGCCGTGACCGGGGCCAATGCCTCCGACTTCGCGGAAGTCAACACTTGCCTCCTGCCGATCGTGGCGGGTGGCAGTTGCAACATCGTGATACTGTTTACGCCTTCCGCCGTGGGGACCCGCACGGCCTCCCTGACCATCACAGACAATGCCAGTGGAAGCCCGCAGTCGGTGTCGCTATCCGGCACCGGGGGCCACGACGTGGTTCTCACCTGGACCACCATCGCGGATCCCACTTATAACGTCTACCGGGGAACGGCCCCGGGAGGGGAGAGTTCCACGCCATTGAATTCCTCGCCGATTGGTGGTTCCACTTTTACAGACGATAGCGTGACGCCAGGAGCAACGTACTATTATGTGGTCAGAGCTGTGACTGCGAATGGCGCTCCGACGGGCGCGACTTCGAACGAAGCTTCCGCAACGGTTCCGTGACCGAAGCGCGTAGCTCCCTTCGACTGCGGAGAACACGTGCCTCCAAATCGACCGCTTTATAGTGGCCGGCCTCCCCGTAGGTGGCCCTGGGCGCAACCGGGGTTGTCGCGCGTCCCGAGCACGATATGGCGCACAAAACTTAGTACTAAAGTACTGAGGCTAAATGCTGAGGCTATTGAGGGATTCGCCCCAACAACATTAAGCTAACATGAAGCAGGCTCCACGAATCGACTCTTCGTCTCTTCATCGAATCTGGTCTGTGGCAGGCTTAGCGTTCTCACATTACCCGCAAATTATACTTCCGTCGCCGTTTATCTGGGAATTCCGAGCCCTCGACGCGATCACATGCTCGCGCCATGCCAGATGCGGCATACCGCCGCGACGTTTGGCACATCGTTTGCACCAACGTGTCTCTGCGCCTCAAGCCGAGAATCGGACCCGAGCGTAACAGATTCGATACCGGCGAGATCAGGCGGCTTTCGCTGCCGCGCTAGTCGTAGAGGCTAGCAATGAGGTGCAAAGCGCATTACCACCCACTAAAAGGCAGTCCCCTCCTGCCCGGGCCGAGATCTCACGCAAAAAGGATCATCTGGAAATGGTCGGGAGGGGTTCAAACCAAGGCACTTTTGCCGCAACCCGCGCGATTCGCGCATCGGAGAACTCCGCTCTCTCGGTTCGTTGCCGCACGTCCTGGGACTGCGATCGCCCCATTCAGCACCAAGCCAGCCACCGCAAGACACCAATCGTCACCTCATCACCAAGCACTCCGAAATCCCTGAAACCATCATCGACACCCGCCGGAGGAACGCCCGGGCGACCAGGCAGACCCTCGCCGTCCGAGTATCCTGAAGGGAAGATCGTCCACATGCGACCTTTGCCTCTGCATCAGGTCGAGACACTGTCCGGGCCTTGGACATCTTCCGGCGAGCTGGTCCGGGAGAGGCCCGAGGCGTTGATTGACTCTATTCCATTCAATTCAGACGGTGTACGAAAGAATTCAGGTTTCTGGTGCGAGTGGTATCGCGAGTGCCTTATCTCGGTGCTGGGAACTGAAGAAAATCTGTACGGTCAAGTCAAAGTCGCTCGCTCTTTGAGCGACCAGGTGCGGCCCTCAATCGGCGACCCGGAGGTCGCGACAGGGAGCCCAACCTAAACAACCCGGTAGCGCCGCTCCCTTGGGCCGCGCAGTCGGGCAGATCGAATGCTCATTACGTTACGAGCTAGGAGGGATTGGGGAAATCGATGTTCACAATTTGAGTGTCCATGGCGGATGCAAGAATCAAGCGTGGAGAACAATCCGTAATCAGCCCGTTGCACCCCGCAACATAGTAAGGACTTATAAATAGGCATGATACCCACGGGGAGCGACTAAGCAATAACGAGGTCTTGGTAACCTCACTCTATAAATCATAAGCAAGCGGGCAATCCTCTCCAGCATTGAGTCTTCCCTCATAAGCTCCAAACGCATTTTGCCGATAGTCAAAGAGTGGACGTGAATCGGTTTGCTGTCCCCGGTAGTTGTGCCAGTTGCCTCGGCGATCGCGCCGAAGGATGAAGCACAAGCCTCTTGGCGGCTCGGAACCATCGCTGAGCCCTATAAGGAGACGTATGTCTACTCAAGTCAAATTCGAAAATCACCGAGTAAGCCGGTGCACAACGCGCCGCGCTGGACTCTCCCTCTTTGTCTTTATCTGTTTATTGTTCTCTTCGGCCGCCAAAGATGCAGTGGCAGCGGCGGCGCCCGTCATCACGAGCGCGACGACGGCCAGCGGGACGGTGGGAAAAACCTTCTCATACCAGACCGCGGCCACCAATACGCCTACCAGTTACGCCGCAACGGGATTGCCCGCCGGGCTAACACTCAGCAGCACGACGGGGTTGATTTCCGGGACGCCCACGGCGTCAGGAACTTACAGCGTGACGCTAAGTGCGACCAATAAAAGCGGAACCGCGAAAACTACCCTGACGCTCACAGTCTCCCCGACATCCTTTTTTGCCCAGTCGGTGGCCAATATCCTGCCGGGAACGGCCCCTTCTCTGTCCTTCGCTTACGACACCCTGGCAGGCGACCTCATCATGGTGGGAATTGATTTTGATGGGACCGCGTCGCCGTCGTCCGTCTCGGACACGCAGGGTAACACCTTTGTCCAGATCGGCAGCCAGTTGATGTCGCCCGAAGGAACTGGTGCCCAGGTCTACTACGCCAAGAACATCAAGGGCGGAGCCGACACGGTCACGATTCATTTTTCTGTAGATTCCGCCAATGTGGAGATTTATTTAACCGAATACTACGGCTTGAACAAGACGACTCCTATCGACGCTCAGGCGGGGACTACTGGAGCTGCGGGAGCCGTATCAAGCGGTGCCGTCACCACGACTGTCGCTGGAGACATCATCTACGGCTACTGTGTGGGCGACACGGCCTGTAGCGTGGGTTCGGGATTCACGGCGCGTTCGACGTACGATCAGAACTTGATCGAAGACGAAACCGCCGGCAGCCCTGGCAGTTATGCCGCGACCGGCACCGCGAACAACGGCTGGACAATGCAAACGGTGGCGCTGAAACCGGCTACCCCCCCAGCGACTTATGTGCAGGCGGTTGGAAACGTGGAATCAGGAACGGCGCCTTCTCTGTCCTTCCTCAATAACACGGCGGCCGGCGATCTCATCATGGTAGGAATTGATTTTGATGGGACGGCATCGCCATCCTCGGTCTCGGACACGCAAGGTAATACCTTTGTCCAGGTCGCAAGCCAATTGACTTCGCCGGAAGGAACCGGTGCCCGAGTTTACTACGCCAAGAACATCGCAGGGGGACCCGACACCGTTACGATTCATTGGTCGGTGACCTCTGCCAACGTTGAGATTTATTTGACCGAGTATTCCGGCCTGAACACGACGAATCCCATTGATGGCCAGTCGGGGGCTACCGGAGCGGCCGGAGCGGTCTCCAGTGGCAATGTCACGACGACGGTCGCTGGAGACATCGTCTACGGCTACTGTGTCGGCGACACGGCCTGCACCGTCGGCACGGGTTTCACGGCTCGTTCGACTTACGATCAAAATCTGATTGAAGATTTGACCGCTGGAAGCCCTGGCAGTTATGCCGCGACCGCCACCGCGAACAACGGCTGGACCATGCAGATGGTGGCGCTCAAACCAGCTTCGTCCACGGTGCAGTCGCCGGTGACCACTAGCCCGGCGGCCAGTCTTTCGGCCACAAGTCTCGCGTTCGGCAGCGAAACGGTCGGCGCCACCACCGCGGCTCAAACCGTCACCCTAACCAATTCCGGTAGCGCCGCTTTGAGTATCACCAGCGTCGCGCTCTCGGGCACCAATGCCGGTGACTTTGCCCAAACCAATACTTGCGGTTCAAGCGTCGCGGCAGGGGCCAACTGCACGATCAGCGTGACCTTCAAACCCACTGCGACGGGAGCTCGCACCGCCGCCGTAACCCTCATCGACAACGCCACCAGTAGCCCACAGAGCGCAAGTCTGACCGGCACGGGAACGGCGTCCGTTACCACTCTGTCACCCAATAGCCTCACTTTCACAGGCCAAACCGTCGGCGCCACCAGCGCGGCTCAGACCATCACTCTAACCAACTCCGGCACCGCCGCCTTGACCATGACAAGCATAGCGGTAACGGGCACGAATGCCAGCGATTTTGGCGAAACTAACACCTGCGGTTCAAGCGTCGCGGCAGGGGCCAACTGCACGATCAGCGTGACCTTCAAACCCACCGCGACGGGAGCTCGCACCGCTGCCGCGACCCTCACCGACAACGCCACCGGCAGCCCACAGAGCGTGAGTCTGTCCGGCACGGGAACGGCGTCTGCCGCCACTCTGTCACCCACTAGCCTCACTTTCACCAGCCAAGCCGTCGGCGCCACCAGCGCGGCTCAGACCATTACCCTAACCAACTCCGGTACCGCCGCCTTGACCATGACGAGCATCGCGCTCACGGGTACGAATGCCAGCAGCTTTGCCCAGACTAATACTTGCGGTTCCAGCATCGCGGCAGGAGCGAACTGCACGATCAGCGTGACCTTCAAACCGGCAGCGACCGGAACTCTCTCCGCCGCCGTCACCCTCACCGACAACGCCACCGGTAGCCCGCAGACCGTGAGCCTCTCGGGCACCGGCGGAAGCGCCGTGGCCAACCTTTCACCCTCCGTTCTCACTTTTGGAAGTGAGTCTGTAGACATGACCAGCCCGTCCCAGGTTGTAACGCTGAGCAACACCGGTACCGCGACCTTAACCATCTCAAGCATTGCCCTCACTGGAACCAATGCCACGGATTTCGGCGAAGCTAGCACTTGCGGCACCTCGGTGGCTGCGGGGGGCAGTTGCACCATCGTCGTATTGTTTACGCCCGCGGCCAGCGGAGCCCGCACCGCCTCACTGAGCATCGCCGACAATGCCAGCGGCAGCCCCCAACCGGTCAGTCTGTCCGGCACGGGAAGCCACGACGTGATGCTGTCCTGGACCGCCAGCACGGCCTCGGGGACCGCAGGCTATAACATCTACCGCGGAACGGCCTCCGGAGCGGAGAGTTCGACACCGATCAATTCCACGCCGGCGAGCGGAATTGCTTTTACCGACGAGAGCGTGACCGCAGGAACAACCTACTACTACGTGGTCACAGCCGTAAACTCAAGCGGCACGACCGTGGGCACAGCGTCGAATGAAACTTCCGCCAGCGTCCCCACACCGTAACACCCTGCACCGGCCGGGTGTGCTGACAGCTCATAGTCCCCAGGATGGCGCATACATAGAAGTCTATGTATGCGCCATCTTTCTGTTGGAAGGTCCTAGCCCATTTTCCTGCCAGATCCCGAACCCCCTAAGAAGTGACTGATATGACGTATTGTCTCAGTGATGAAAAAATACACGAAGCTGAGAACATACTGAAAGTAAGCCGCTTACAATAAACCATACGAAAGCCAGAGATGGGCGCAAAATGACCGATGGAGATGGCGCCTCGTTGTCGCTGGGAGTCGGCAGAGACGCCACGGCAGGGTGAGATATCTCGGCGGCATAGACAAGTCAACCGAGGCGGATGTTCTTATGGAGTAAACTGCGGCCGCAGGCGCACACGGTGGGGAGAATAAGGACGATGTGAACGGTCTGAGGGAAGCGGGAATCATGACTTGGCGAGGCGCTTGAGTAGACCCCGCCCATAGCGAGCCGGCCTAGGCCACGCGGATGCTACGGGGCGCCAGGGCTGGTCGCGCCGTCCCCTTCTCCGTGCCCCGAAAACGCCGCGATCGCGGCAGCCGCTGCGCCGCCCCCTCCCATGCCGAGCAGCGGCAGAATTGAAGTTCCCTCGCTAAGCGATCCAACGCGCCAGGGACCAGTGGAGGTGCTGCGCTGTCCTACGGGCCCAACGGCCGCTACCGATGCAGGTCCGACATCTGTTTCCTTGATTTGGCTTTGCAGTCGGCCAGGTAATGTTTGCACCAGATCTGTGGGGGGCAGGCCGCCCGGTACTGTGGTGGACTCGCCACCATGCAACGCGACCTGCCCGGGGATGGCGGGGTCGATGTTCCGAACTGAACATTCGCCGACTACGCAATTCACTTCGGTAAGGTTGGGAAGCGCATGGACGAGTAACTCGGCGCCTGCGACGCCAATCGTCGCCGTCATGGTTCGCACTTCGAGAATCGAGTCGGACTTCGTAGCTTCAGCCACTTCTGCACGCATGCGTCCCAGGGTTAGCTCCACCTGAGTCTGATGCGCAGGCGTGTCTTCATTCATAATCCTCATCACGGAGAGAGCCCCGACGTTGAGGAAAGAACCGTCCATGAGCTCTATCCGAACTCGGCCACTCCTCAGCGTGCGAACGACATCTTGCAGGCTGACGCAGTCGTTCAACTTCAATGGACTCTCCACAGCCTGCCCGCGGCGGTGCAACACCTCCGGTGTCACGCTCCTGACGATACCCGCCGCTTCTGCTGAGGCCGTCTCGCCTACTGCCTTTTCTTGCGCCGGGACTCCGACCGAAGCGGCCGGGATGGCTGCATACTCGCCCTCGGGCAGGATATAGCTACCAAGGGAATCCGTGGTCATGATAAGAAGACTCCCCTGCATGGCGCCAACCACCGCATCCCGCTGCTTTGACAGCGCCACCGCGAAGCGGCAATCCCCCTCCTGCGACGGCGTGAAATGGTAGTTCGAGGTGGTCACGACCAGCACGGGTTTGCCGACGCTCTCGGACACCACCGCGCCCGCCAGCAAGTCCACTTGCACCTTTTCGGCGTTGGCAAGAAAACGAACGGAGCTGTATTCCGTGATCCTCAGTTTTGCTCCCGACATCAACTCGATCACCGCGTTTCCACTGCTGAACGTACTCAGCACGTCGCCGCTGAGAATCGTCGCTGACTTTGGCGCAGCCACTCCCCTCAAGGTCGTGGCGGTGGAGTAAAGAATGCGGCCAAGCGGTTGTTCTCCAATCGGCCGGGCGACGGATGTAAACGGAACTAAGCCTCCCAGCACAACGGCAAACACCGTCCAAAATCGAGACTCAATTAACATCACATCCTCCCTTGGAGCGTTCCGACATCGCCCCACAAGCCCCTGCCGCTCTTCTTCCGGCCGCCGGCCGGCTTTAGAGTTCTCCCCCTCGCCCACATAGAGGGTTCAATAACTGCGCTTAGAAGGACCTAAGGAGCTGTCAGGAAATAACCAGAACAAGTTGAAGTAGTTTTGTTTTATACTGGTGGTGATGAACCATCGTGACATTGAGCGCCGCTTCCGTTCTCTGGTACCCTTCCTGG
>JBKQVI010000504.1:0-7912 GCA_052139985.1 Terriglobia bacterium | reverse complement strand
TCGATCTGCAAAGTCGCTCATCGTGGCGGTTCACCAACATGTTGATCAAGGTCCGAAAAATGGGCGCTAACTCTAACAGAATAAATGGATTAAAAGTGCTCCCAATAAGTTATTGAAAATAAAGGGGAAAAATACAAAAAGATGTTAAAAATGAAGATACCTCCCAATAAGTTATTGAAAACAAAGTGGCAAAAAAAGTGCTCCTAATGAGTTGCTGAAAATAAACAAGTTACCCGAATTTCCGGATGAGTTGATGAAACGACAGGAGATAGAGGCTAAATACGATGGGCACATTCGCGAAAAATGCCGTCTTAAAGCGTGTTGTAGCGCCAGCTTTTAGGTCGGCGCATCGGGCACGTGCAAAGACTGCCGAGCCTGCGCTCCCCTCATTGCCTGCTTCCCGCATCCCCATCGGTCCCGCCCGTCTCCAGCACAATGTAAAACCTGGCGTTGCCGGGAACGGTGACGACAATATTCTGGTTGAAGGCGAGCTCACTCATTTGCCGGTCGCCCGCGATTCCGATGTTATTGGCAACACGTTCCCGGAGCAGTGCGCTCTCGGAAACCGGCCCGTAAAACCCGGAACTGCCTCCATTCCCCACCAGCCGGTAGCGCGGAGGTGCACGGTGTTTGCGCTCCTCCGCGACGTTTCATCCGGGCGTACCGGTTCGGTGATTGGCATGGCAGGTAGCCAGGTTGTGCCATGTGCGAAAACGTGCTGTGATTTCCCGAGGGAGAACCGCGGAGGAAGCCAAACTGCGGGCTGCCTCCGCGCTACCAACTTCCACGGTACCCGGTTCATCATGGCCAGCCGGTAATAATGCGAACGATGCTTCCGGTCTTCACCTGGAAAATCAGTTTGAGCTTTCGCCCGCCCAATGTTTTGCCGATCGACTGATAGTTGTGGCTAACCTTTCGGTCTGCACTCCACATCAGGCAAAAACGCGCGATATAATGCGAGGCTGGGAGGCCTTATGGACCTGAACACCTTACTCAATACACCACCGTGGCAGTGGCCAACTGAGGCAAGTACGGTAATTCTTGAGACCTTGGTAGACAAGCATGCCAATAAATCGGACCGGGTCATTGCCGCCAGGATGGCAGGTGAGTTAGTCGTCATGGACGACGAGGTGGCAGGAATCTTACTGGCGATCGTGCAGGCCAACGACGAGCCTGAGGAATTGCGTGGCCGCGCGGCAATCAGCTTGGGACCGGTCCTCGAAGAGGCCGATACGGAACTTATCGACGACGAAGAATTTGATGACCCGGAGGGTGTACCCATCTCGCTCGACACCTTTCGTAACATCCGGGATTCGCTCCGCAAGCTTTATCTTGATGAGCACAATTCCAAAGAATTGCGGCGGCGAATTCTGGAGGCGTCAGTTCGCGCCCCTCAGGACTGGCACGCCCGTGCAATCAGTGCAGCGTATTCAAGCGGAGACAGGGAGTGGATGCTGACGGCGGTGTTTGCGATGCGTTGGGTGCCCGGTTTTGACGACCGGATACTCGAGACCTTGGAAAGCACCGACCCGCAGATTCATGTAGAGGCAGTCCAAGCAGCGGGCCGCAACGAGCTGGATGCCGCGTGGCCACACGTCGCTGCACTCGTCACCGCCCCATCAACCCCCAAACCCTTGCGGCTCGCCGCCATCGAGGCGGTCGGCACCATCCGCCCAAAGGAGGCACAGAGCATCCTCTTCGAGTTGACCGAGTCGAGCGACGACGATATTGCCGCCGCAGCCGGAGAAGCCGTCGCCATGGCGCAAGCGATGTCGGGCGAGGAAAATGATGGAGCGGTGGACGCTGAAGGGAATTGGATCAATTGACTTATGCGGTGATCACTTCGGTCCTGACCTTGGCAAAGTCCATTCTCCCCAATCCCCGGTCCTGAGCAAGCCGCAGATAGCGCAACTGGCTGGGTTCGAAATCCCAATAGGCCTTGGCCACGTAGGCGTCGAGGGCCACGGGATCGGTTCCGGCCACCAGCGTCTTCTTCAGGAGCACGTCCGCCAGGCTGCCGCCGGTAGGTCCGTTGCGGATGAGCACGCGATAGGCGTCGATCAGGGTTAGGGTCGGCCGCATGACATCGGCGAGATCGACCAGGCTTTCGTGAATGCGCTGGTGAAGGCGGTTGCGCGCTCCTCCCAGAATGCCGTACCAATTCTTCATTCCCAGCGTGACGCCGGTCAAGCTGTGAGACTTGGCCACGGGAAAATTGATCATCTTGTCCGCGGCAATGAAGGGTTCAAGCACCGGCCACTCGCCCAGAACGTCGCCCCGCAAGTTGACGTCGTGAAACAGGTGCCCCTCCGGCAGAACGACTTCCGCGCCCTCGTCGCTTGCGGCACGCGCAATGCCGCTACGCTGGAAGCAGCGGTGGGGTTCATTGCAACTCACGTCGGTGACGATCACTTTCTTGGCGCCGGCATTCAGGCACTGTCGCACCATTTCCGCCACGGCCAGAGGGTTGGTGTTCCCGGCTTGTTCGGGAGTGCGATCCCACGCAATGTTGGGCTTAATCACCACCACATCGCCGCGCGCGATGAAGCGCCCGACGCCGCCCAGCCCTTCGAGCGCCTTCCGAACTAGAGCACGTGGGTCATCCCCCTGCGCCACTACCATTTCCGGATAGCGGGCGTCACCCTGAACCGTAAAGTTGTGCGCGAGCGTGACTGGCGCTTCGTCTTCCGGCCGATGACTGCGGCTGCTCAGCCACAGCGCCGCAGCCGTTGCCGAAGCCCCGAGGCCTCCGACGCGCAGCAGTTTGATGAGCATCTCGCGCCGGGGCGTGGACGGCGGGGCGGGAGTTTCGGGTGAGTGCTGGGTATCGACCATGTTCAGGGCAACGGTCTTGGGATTTGCTGACCAACCGTCCGAGGATTCCCAGTGATTGGCAACCGTATTGCCTCGGTCCCCTTGAGATGTGTCAGCAAGCGGGCTTCCAAATCACGGGTCGGCAACCACCTAAAACACCCTGGACGGTACGTGCCATTTTGTCTCTCATCGGCTTCACAGCAGTCATCGCCCAGGTGGTGCTGATGCGCGAGTTACTGGTGGTCTTCTATGGCAACGAGCTCGCGCTGGGAGTGATGCTGGCCAACTGGCTGCTCTGGACGGCTCTCGGCGCAAGTTCGATCGGGCGATGGGCGGTGCGCTCCCGGCAGCCGCAAAAACTCGTAGCGGGGCTTCAGACGCTGGTGGCTTTCACGCTGCCTCTCACCTTGCTGGCGGTGCGAGCAAGCAAGGGCTTCTGCCAATCGGTGCCCGGAGAGATCCTGGGGCCGGTGCCGATGTTTTTGACCTCCTTCGCGACGCTCAGCGTCTTCTGCCTGGTCTCAGGAGGCCTCTTTGCGGCGGGCAGCCGGTTGTACGCGGACATGACCGGGGGGGTCTCGATCGCCACGGCCACAGGTGCGGTGTACCTTTTGGAAGCGGCAGGTTCGGGAGTAGGAGGAGTGGCCGCCGGCTTGGCGCTGGTGCGGCTCGCGAACCCGTTCGTGATTACGGCCCTTTTGGGCGTGCTGAATCTCCTTGCGGCTTGGCTGCTTCTCGCCCCGATTATCGCCTGGCGCCGGGCTCTCGCTGCAACACTTGGGTTGATGGCTACACTTGTCATCGTCGGCGGCTACGCGCTCCAGCCGCTTTCACTGGCCCGGTTGTGGCAGGGCTTTCACCTGGTGGCCGCGCAGAATTCCGTTTACGGCAGCCTTGCTGTTGTAAAGACGGCCGCGAGCCGAAGCCTTTTTGAGAACGGCTTGATCGTGATGACCGTGCCGGACCCTTCGGCGGCCGAAGAGGCGGTGCACTTTGCCCTGCTCGAACACCCTGACCCCCGCAGCCTGCTCTTGATCGGCGGAGGGGTGAACGGAAGCGTCGCGGAGGCGCTCGCCCATCCCAGCCTCGAGCGGATTGATGATGTTGAAATCGACCCTATGATCTTTGACATCGCGGCGCGATATTTCTCCGCGGCGTGGGAGACGATTCGGCGAGATCCGCGCGTGCATGTCCACGCCATAGACGGGCGGCGTTTCTTGAAAAACACCGCGGAGTCCTTTGACGTCATCATTGTGAACCTGCCCGATCCTCACACGGCGCAGCTCAATCGCTTTTACACGGAAGAGTTCTATCGCGAAGCCGCCGCAAAGCTCCGGCCGGGTGGGATTGTGTCGTTTCAGGTGGCCGCCTCGGAGGATTTCATTAATCCGGAGCTGGCCGATTTCCTACGTTGCCTCCTGCGCACGCTGCGGCAAGTATTTCCGGAAGTCATGGCGATTCCCGGCGAGACGGTCCATTTCTTCGCGGCAACCAAGCCGGGAACGCTGACCGCCGATCCCCAAGTACTCCTGCGGCGGTTGCGGGCGCGCCGGTTGCATACCCAGTATGTGCGGGAGTACTTTCTGCCGTTTCGTATGTCGCCGGACCGCATGAAGGATTTGCAGTTTCAAATCGAGCCGATGTCCTCGACGCCGGTCAATCGGGACTTCGCGCCGGTGGCCTATTACTTCGATATGGTGCTATGGAGTTCATCCTTCCACCACACTTCCGCGCATTGGATCGAGGCGCTCGCCGGCATGAGCTTTAAGCGGGTCCTCCTGGGAACGATGCTGGCACTCGTGGCGCTGGTCCCTCTACTGTGGATGTGGCCGGCCGTGGATAAGCCCGCGGCGCGCGCGCGCCGGTCAGCGGCCTTCGCGGTGGCGGTGGTGGGGTTTACGGAGCTCGGCTTGGAAATTCTGCTCTTGTTGGGATTCCAGGCGCTCTACGGATACATTTACCAAGAGCTTTCGATTCTGGTGGCATTATTCATGGTGGGAGTCGCGATGGGGGCGTGGTGGGAACTGCGCTCGTCCGCTACCCGAGGGCGTACTTCTGGGCGTGGGGATTTGCGGCTCCTCGCGGGGTTGCAAATCGTTCTGGCCGCGTCACCCTTGCTGCTCTACGGACTGCTCGTACAACTCGGGCAAGGGAGCAGCCCGGCAGGGCAACGCGTCGCGAGCGAGATATTGTTCCCCGCCCTGGCGCTCGTCGCGGGATTGCTTGGCGGGTTTCAATTCCTGTTAGCCGGCCGCGCCTATTTTGGCGACACGCCCGAAAGCGGCCGCTCGCCCGGCGTTCTTTATTCCCTTGACCTTATCGGCGCATGCGTCGGGGCTCTGGCGCTGAGTCTTGTGCTGATTCCCGTTTACGGATTTCTGCGCACGGCGGTCCTGATGGCCGCAGTGAATTTAGCCCCAGCGCTGATGGTGGCCGCGTCGGCTCAGAAACGGTTGGCGGGTCGGGGGCGGCAGCTTCCAGCGTCATAGGACCGTGGTAAACCTTAACCCCGATTCTTGCGGCCCAGAAAATATACAGTGGAAGCTCCCAATGCGCAAAAGACGCCGCCCGCCTGCAAGGCGTGGCCCGAACCCACCCTTTGGGCAATGACGCCCATCCAAAAGCTTCCAAGGGGCAAGCTCCCGCCGAAGACCAGGGCCCAAATGCCCATCAGCCTTCCGCGCAGGTGGTCCGGGGATTGCGTTTGAATGATGCTATTGCCGATGGAATAGAACAAGATGATGCCAAACCCGGCGAAGAAAAGCAGGAAGGCCGCGCCGACCGGATGATGCATGAAACCGAATAGAACGATGAAAGCTCCATAAATGCCCGCGCCGGTATAAAGCGATCCAATGCGGACGATGCGAGACCCTTGGGAGGCAACGAATAAAGCGGCAGTACAGGCGCCGAGGCCGTTCAGGGCCAAAAGCCAGCCGTAGCCTTGGGCGCCCATTTTCAACTGGGTGACCGCGAAGGCGGATAGCTGGGATTGATAGGCCCAGCCACCCAGTCCCAGGATGAAAAGCAGAGCTACCGTTTGGCCTATGGCGGCATTGGTCTTTAAGTATTTGAATCCTTCCAAAGTGTATTTCCAGTTGGCTTCCACCTTTTTAGGTGCGTAGTGCGATGCGGGAAGCTGGATTTTGTGCAGCGCGTAAAGCACCGCCAAATAGCTCACCGCATCCACAAGAAAGCACCAGGCAGCGCCGAACGAAGCCAGCAAAAGACCGCCAATCGCGGGGCCGATGACTCGGGCCGAATTCACCATGGCGCTGTTCAGCGCAATGGCGTTCACTAAGTCTCCTTTGCCAACCAGTTCCACCATCAGGGTCTGCCGGGACGGCATCTCAAAGGTGATGCATGTACCCCAAAGCGCAGCGAAGATCATGAGGTAGACGATGTGAACGGGACCGCGGAACAACATGACGGCCAAGGTCAACGAAGAGAGGAGCGCACACCAACTGGTGACGGTGAAAATCCTGATTTTCGGAATACGGTCAGCAAGCGAACCGGCATAAACGGCGAACAGGAAGATGGGAAGGGAATTGAGAACGAAAACAATACCGAGCAGAAATTCCGAGTGCGTGAACTGAAAGGCAATCCAGCCTAACGCGGCGGTGCGGGTCCATGTGCCGATCAGCGAAACGGACTGTCCGGTATAGAAATAGCGGTAATTAGGATTGCGTAAGGCGGAAAAAGTCTTGCGCCACCCTTCGGAAGGGGGTAGCCCCGCGTAGTTCGCCTCGGATTGTTGCAGTGTTTCCTGGGAGTTATCCGAACTCAATCACTCCCCCTGCTCGGCGATGAAGGCGTCCACCGTGAGGACGGTTGCTTGTGCCGGAAAGACCTTCTCGGTGAGAACGCGGTGAACTTCCGGGTCGGGGTCGAAACAGACGTCCTTGAGGACCACGCATCGATAGTCCAGGTCGGACGCTCGCCTGAGCGTGGAGAGAGTAATGCCACTCGTGGAAATTCCGAAGAACACCAGATTCTCAATGCCGCGCGAGCGAAGAATCAGTTGGAGGTGGTTCTCTGAAAACGCGCCGACGCGCTGTTTGTAGACCACCAGGTCTTCGGGACGAAAGATAGAACTGTGGAATTCCGCGGATGGCGTGCCCTTTACGAAGAGATTGTTTTGCTTCACCCTCTGAAATCGCGACTCGGTATCGGGAATTTCCGGATGGCCTTCGGAGAATCCCAGCCCCACATGGATGATCTGAAGTTGTTTCTTGCGGGCAAATTCCACGGCTTTGGATGCATTCGGGATGACGGCCTCAGCGCCGGGGGCAAATCCCAAAATCCCTTTCTGAAAATCGAGAGTCAATAAAGCTGTCTCTTTCGGATCAAGTTTCATTTGTACTCCTGTCTTGTCTTTTGAATGACATCGAAAATCACCGCGATGCCGTCGAGCAGCTTCTTCCGGTCATTAGCGGAAAGATCTCTTATCGCACCCACATACTTCTCTGCCGCCTTCAGGCGGACGCGTCCCGTCATGTCCTTGCCCTTGGGAGTCAAGCTCAGTTTGATCCGCCTTCGATCCGTGGGGTGCGGATCACGGCGAGCAAGCCCAAGGCGGATCAGATGATCGACGATCTTGGACATGGCCGGTTGGGCGACATGCGCACTGCGGGCCAGTTTGCCGACTTGGTCCTTTCCATACTCAATGGCGAACAAAATCCGCAGTTGAGTAAAGGTCAGCTCCTTAACCTCCGGATGCGAACGCACCTCGGGGCTGGCAGGCTTGAGCTGCTCTTTCAAGGACAGGAAGATCGGGCCGGCGATGTCATAGAGGCTGAGGGCAATATCTAGAGGTTTGCTTTTCATATCTTTAGTTAATATATATCCAAAGATATGTATTTGTCAAGAGTGGCAAGAAAGCGAAACCCAAGAGGCCCGCTAAGCTCTGCACGTTGCAAAGCGAGCAACCGACGTGGGATTAATCTTCCCGGACAGTCCAGGGGCATCCGCGCCCTTAGTGGCTGTTATGAAATAACAGTTCCATTTATTGAGCCTGCGGGGCAATCTCGTAATTCCAGTCCCCGTGAAATTTATCGCGGCGCAGGTTGATCTGGGCCATGTCGGTATCACGGACTTTGAT
>JBKQVI010000503.1:0-28596 GCA_052139985.1 Terriglobia bacterium | reverse complement strand
GATGGCATTCGGGGGCATCGGTTTTTGGGATGATTACCAGAAAGTTCGGCGCCAACAGAACAAGGGGCTCACGGCGCGGGGAAAGTTTTTGCTTCAGATTCTCGTCAGCTTTATCTTCGGCGTCATTCTGGTTTTCTTGTCCGCGCGCGGGCAATACTCGACCACTCTGACCTTCCCCTTCTTCAAGCGTCTCCACCCGACGGTTCTCATTACGCGTTTTCTCGGGAATCCCTGGACATACCCCTTAGCGTTTCTTCCCTTTTTGCTCTTTGTTATTCTGGTTTTGGTGGGCTCCTCCAATGCCGTCAACCTGACGGACGGACTGGACGGCTTGGCGATTGGGTGTCTGCTGATTTCCGCGTCGGCTCTGACCGTCCTGACCTATGTTGCAGGACACGCGGTGTTTTCCGAGTATCTCGACCTGGAACATCTGCCCCGCGTCGGAGAATTGACCATCTTCTGTGGCTCGATGGTGGGTTCCAGCCTGGGCTTCCTTTGGTACAACGCCTACCCGGCGGAAATATTTATGGGCGACGTGGGCTCGTTGGCGTTGGGGGGAGCGCTGGGCACCGTCGCAGTCGTGGTAAAACAAGAATTGCTTCTGCCTTTTATTGGTGGGATCTTTGTGGTGGAGGCCCTTTCCGTCATTCTCCAGGTCGCCTCGTTTAAGTCGCGCGGCAAACGCATTTTTCGCATGGCGCCGCTGCATCATCACTTTGAGCTGTCGGGCTGGAAGGAATCGAAAATCATTGCGCGATTCTGGATAGCCGCACTGATTTTCGCGCTTTTTGCGTTGACGACGCTGAAGTTGCGGTAAGTTAGAGGCAGTGGCTAGTGGTTAGTGGCAAGTTGTTAGTTATCCGTGGCCGGTCCTCCGTCCACCTGCCACTCGTGTAGGGTGATTACTAGCCACTAACCACTAGCCACTAACCACTTAATTTATGGACGTTCACGGCAAACGCGCATTGGTAGTCGGCTTGGCCCGGAGCGGGCTGGCGGTGGCTCGCGCTTTGGCGCGGCGTGGCGCCATTGTGACCGTGCTCGATCGCAAGCCTCCTTCTGAGTTTCGCGATGTTCTGCCGGAGCTCCTGAAGGAAAAAATCGGACTGGAACTTGGGTCGCAGCGCGCCGAGACGTTCCTTCGGCACGACCTTATTGTAATCAGTCCCGGCGTGCCCTGGGACCTGCCGGAACTGCAAGCGGCTCGCGAGCGAATGATTCCCGTTTATCCCGAAGTCGAGGCCGCTTCCTGGTTTCTGGAAGGAATGATCGCGGGGGTTACCGGCTCGAACGGCAAGACCACGACCACATCCCTGCTCGGCGACATGCTCAAAGCCTCCGGGTTCCCGACCTTCGTGGGCGGCAACATTGGCAATCCGCTGAGTGCGGCGGTAGACAACACTCCGGCCGGCACCAAGTTTGTCACCGAGTTGAGCAGCTTTCAGTTGGAAGGCATTCACGAATTCCGCCCCCACGTGGCGGTGATGCTGAACCTTTCACCTAACCATCTGGACCGCCACCCGAGCCTGGAAGCCTATGCGGAGGCCAAGCGCCAGATTTTCCGTAATCAGGGTGAGGACGATTACGCCGTCCTCAACGCCGACGATGATTGGGTAGCCGGCCTGCAATCGGAGGTTCGCAGCCGCCCGGTGTTTTTCAGCCGCCGCCGCGAACTGCCGTATGGGGTATTCGCTTCCGGAGGCAAGGTTTACTACCGCGTGCGGCACCTGGAACGGGTGCTGTTTGAAACGCGCGATGTGACCCTGCGGGGCGATTTCAATCTGGAAGATGTGCTGGCGGCCACTACCGCGGCGTGTTTGCTGGGCGCGGATTTTGCCGCCATCCGGAAGGCGGTGCGGGATTTTCAGGCCGTCGAGCATCGCCTGGAATTTGTGTGGGAAATTCAGGGAGTGGACTTCTATAACAACTCCAAGGCCACGAGCGTAGACGCCACGCTGAAATCGCTGGAAGCCTTCGAGCACGGCGTTCACCTGATTCTGGGTGGCAAGGACAAGGGCGCGCCCTACGCGCCGCTTGTGCCGCTCATCCAGGAACGAGTGCGCGAGGTCTTGGTGATTGGGGCCGCGGCGCCGGTGATTACCGAGCAACTCGCGGGCTCGACGGAACTGGTGCAGGCCGGAGATCTGGCGACCGCCGTGTACGAGGCGTTTGCCCGGTCGCGCCCCGGCGATACGGTGCTGCTAGCGCCGGCTTGTTCGAGCTTCGATCAGTTCAAGGACTACGAACAGCGCGGCCGAGTGTTCAAGGAATTGGTTAAGCGGCTGGAGAAGGATGTGGCAGCGGGGGCGGTTAGTCGTCGGGACACGGGGCACGGGACACGGGACACGGGACACGGGAGACGGGGCATGGGACACGGGAGTCGGGACACGAGATCCGGGATCTGGAATCCGGAATTCGCGATTCGAGTTCTGCTCCAGCCGTGAATTCCGAACCTACGACCTCCATCCCTGAATCCCCGACAGCGTCCGCCGACTCCGTAAGCCCGGCTCTTGAGCCCGAAGCTTCAAGCCGTGAGCCCGAAGTCCCGAATCCCGAGCACCTAACCCCTAACCCCGAATCCCGTGTCCCGTCTCCCGAACCCCGAATCCCGAATCCCGAGCCCCTAACCCCGAACCCCGAATCCCGAGCCCCGTCCGCTGCTCCTCCCCTCGCGGTGCTGCCGTCTCCGCTGGATCACGAGACCACGGAGAGCGTCTCCAAGACCGTCACCCTGAGCCCGTCAGCTCCGCTTAGGGTCACTTTCGCGGACGAGGGGGACAGTTCGCAGGAAGAAGTGAACGAAGCTAACTCCGCGGATTCTCTGCCTGAAACCCCGGCCCAGAATGACGGCACGCCAGCTAATTCCGCCGGCTCTCCCGCGGCTGAGACGTCCGTGGATAAAACCGTGGAACCGGAGGTTGCCGAGACCGCATTCAGCGAGAAGGGCACCGTCCATTTGGCCCCTCACCATGTCGAGTTGACTTATGTGTATGAAGTGGACGCCATGGAAATGCCGGGGACGGAATCGCAAGCGTTGCCTGAGGATGAGCCTGCAATCTCAATTTCCGCTGACACGGTGGAAGTACTCGATGATGAAGTGCTGCCTTTCGAGGTGCGCGTGGCGGGGGGAGACGCAGGTCCGGAGTCCGGAGACCTCGGTCCGGGGTCGGGAGATACAGGTCCGGAGTCCGGTGTCCGGGGTCCGGCGTCTGGAGGCCCAGGTCCGGAGTCTGGGGTACGAGGTTCGCGGTCGCGAGTGCGGAGGCCGAAGTCCGATGCTCGGCCGGCTAAGTCCGGCCCTCGCGGGCTTTCTCGGCAACCCAAGTTGTTTAATGGCAGGGAAGGGTGAAAGAAAGTCCGGGGTCCGCAGTCCGGAGTCCGCTGTCAAGAACGGATCGCGGTGCCATCACAGGTTGCAGCGAAGATCGTATGCACTGTCATTCTGAGCCCGCATTTTGGGCGAAGAACCCCTGTAGTTTGCTCTGCGCGCCAAGTGCCGTGAACTACAGAGGTCCTTCGCCCCGATGAAGTACCTCGGGGCTCAGGATGACAGCTCGGGTGATTTTTCCGCAACATGTCTAGGGATATGAGGTTTGTTCCTGCTTGGGACTCCTGACCCCGTACTCCGGACCGACTTTGACGTCGACTCCGGACGCCGGACTAGCGTAGCTATGGCTCGCCAACTTCAATCCGACAAGATTCTTTTTGCCGCGGTGGCGGCCTTGGTGCTGTTTGGCGCTCTGATGGTTTTCAGCGCCTCGGCGGTTATGGCCGCGGATCGGTACAACAACGGGAACTACTTTCTGTTCCGGCAATTGGCCTGGGCGGGGGCTGGACTGATTGCAGTGGCGGTCCTGATGCACATGGACTACCGGCGCCTGGCAAGTCCACTGGTGGTTTTTCCCGCGCTGGCGCTCGAATTCGTCCTCCTCCTTGCTGTACTCTTTGTAGATCGAAGCCATAATACGCACCGATGGTTTCACCTGGGGCTCATAAGCTTTCAGCCCTCCGAACTCGCCAAACTCATCCTGACAATTTTCTTGGCATTTTTCCTGGACCTGCGCAAAGGCGAGGTGAACGACCTGAAGCATACCCTGGCGCCAATTACCCTGGTCGCCGGCGCCATGGCAGCGCTCGTCTTATTGGGGCGCGATTTGGGCACGACTCTGGCCTTGGGTTTAATCCTTGGCGCCATGCTCTTCGCCGCAGGGTTGGATCTGCGCTATTTCGCTTTGGCGGGAGTTCCCGTGCTGGGCGTGGTCTACTGGGTCATTTTCCATTCCAAATATCGCCACGACCGCATCCTGGCGTTCTTAAATCCCTACGCTGACCCCTTGGGCAAAGGGTTCCAGATTCTCCAGTCCTACATTGCCGTGGGGACCGGAGGCATCACCGGCGTGGGACTGATGGAAGGCAAGCAGAAACTCTTTTTCCTCCCCGAGCCGCAGACGGACTTTATCTTCTCCGTGATCGGAGAGGAATGGGGATTGTTCGGTACGATCGCCCTGGTGGGCGTTTTTGCGGTCGTGCTGGTTCGCGGGCTGCGGGCCAGCGCTGCTTGCAAGGATGACTTTGGGCGCCTGCTGGCCATGGGGTTGACCGTGATGATCGTGGGCCAAGCACTGGTGAACATGAGCGTCACGCTAGGCTTGCTGCCCACCAAGGGCATTCCGCTGCCATTCATTAGCTATGGAGGATCGTCGCTTTTGGTGAATCTGGTGGCGGTGGGAATACTTTTGAATATTTCGCAGCAGGCGAGCTGAAAGGTGAAGGATGAAGCAATCGTAGCGCGGACCTGCTCTTTAGGTCCGCGGCTCTTCCTCGACCGAAGAGAGAAGGAGAGGGGAAGAACAAGTCAAAAGGCAAAACGCAAAAGGCAAAGGGGTAAGGCGCTAAAGTCTTGACCCCCTCACCCGGCCCGCCCCGGCTGATGAAAGCGCCGGTTGCGGTCCACCCTCTCCCCCACGGGGGCGAGGGATAGTGACTGTTACTTTTGACTTTTGCGCTTTGCCTTTTGCACTTTGCCTTTTGACATGCTGTTCGGTTTCTTTAACTTTTGCCTTTTGACCTTTGCGCTTTGCCTTTTGACTTGCTCTTTGCTTTCTAATCGAGGACATCGTGGATGAGTACGCTGCCCCTCCGGGGACGCGCATCTTGATGGTCGCGGGCGGAACGGGCGGGCACATCTTTCCGGCGTTGGCCGTGGCCGAGGAATTGCGCGCGCGTGGGGAGCGTTCGAATCGGCGCTACGAAATCGAATTCGTGGGTACACACCGGCCGCTGGAAGCGAAGCTGATCCCGGCAGCGGGTTTCCGCCTTCGCACTGTTGACTCGGCGGGCCTGAAGGGCATTGGCGGCATTCAACGGTTGCGCAATCTTCTGGTTTTGCCCCGTACCGCGATTGAGGTGGCAGGCATTTTGCGAGAGTTCCGGCCGCAGGTCGTGGTCGGCGTCGGCGGGTACCTGGCGGGCCCGGTGATGTTAGAAGCGGCGCTCGGCGACATTCCCACGATCTTAATCGAGCCCAACGCGCGGCCGGGCTTTACCAATCGGCTTCTGGCGCCCATGGTGCGCGCTGCGGCGGTGGGATTTGCGGAAGCCGCACGCCTCTACGGTGAAAAGGCGCACGTAACCGGTCATCCCGTGCGCCGGTCGTTTTTCGAGATTCCGCCACGACGCCGCGCCGAGGTTTTCACCGTCCTGGTGGTCGGCGGGAGTCAAGGTTCGAGGGCCATCAACCATGCAGCCGCGGAGGGCTTACCGTTGCTGGCGCGCGAGCTGAGCGGGGCAGGTGGTGTAGCGCCGGGCTTGAGCCCGGCAAGTGCCGATGTAGCGCCGACCTTTAGGTCGGCACTTGCCGGGCTCAAGCCTGGCGCTACAGCGGATGGGGCATCGGCTGCCGCGCCCGAAAACGGAGGATTCCCGGGCGGCGTGAGAATCATCCACCAAACGGGCGAACACGACTATAATGAAGTGCGGAAGACCTATCTGGAACGAGGCGTGGTCGCTGAGGTTTACGCCTTTATCGATGACATGCCGGGAATGCTGGCGCAGGCGGATTTGGTAATTTCCCGCGCGGGCGCTATAGCTGTGGCTGAACTTGCCGCTGCCGGCAGGGCTTCGCTCCTGATTCCTTTCCCCGGCGCTGCGGACCAGCACCAGTTGGAAAACGCGCGGGCCATGGAAAGGGCAGGTGCAGCGCGCGTCATCGTGCAATCGGAGCTGACGCCGTCCCTGTTAATGAGGGAGATTCGGGAACTGATGGCAAGTCCGGCGAAGCTGGAGCGCATGGCAGTTTGCGCCAGGGGACTGGCGAGACCGGACGCCACCGCGCGGATTGCGGATTTGGTGGAAGATTTTGCGAGAGTATAGCTGTCAGCTTTCAGCTCTCAGCTTTCAGCTAAGCCTTACGTCCCGGCACCAAGGGGTGATGGCTGAAGGTTGCCAGAGGGAGTTGCGATGCAAGATTTCAAGAACCTCAACGTTTGGGCGAAGGCTCATTCTCTCGCCTTGGTCGTCTACAAAGCGACGCGAAACTTCCCAAAGGAGGAGCTTTTTGGGCTAACGAGCCAGTTGCGCCGCGCGGCGGGCTCCATACCTGCGAATATATCCGAAGGGTGCGGAAGAGGAGGAGATCCGGAGTTTGGCCGTTTTCTCCAAGTGGCGATGGGATCGGCGAGCGAACTGGAATACCACGTCCTGCTCGCTCACGACTTGCACTACCTGGGCGACGAGATATTTCATCAGCTCACAGCGGATATTGTCGAAGTCAAACGTATGCTTGCCACGCTCATAGGAAAGGTCAAGCGCGCGGCGTAGCTGGGGACAGCAGCCATCAGTCATCAGCTCTCAGCTTTCAGCTAAAGACGGACTTGGATTGTTGGTAGCTGAAAGCTGAAAGCTGATAGCTGAAAGCTGATAGCTGATAGCTGAAAGCTGAAAGCTGATAGCTGAAAGCTGAAAGCTGATAGCTGATAGCTGAAAGCTGATAGCTGATAGCTGAAAGCTGATAGCTGATAGCTGAAAGCTGATAGCTGAAAGCTGATAGCTGATAGCTGAAAGCTGATAGCTGATAGCTGATAGCTGATAGCTGAAAGCTGAAAGCTGATAGCTGATAGCTGATAGCTGATAGCTGATAGCTGATAGCTGATAGCTGAAAGCTGAAGGCTCAAAACATCCATGCTAGGCAAGATTCGCAAAATCCATTTCGTAGGCATCGGCGGCATCGGGATGAGCGGCATCGCCGAGGTGTTGCTCAATCTGGGCTTCCAAGTGTCGGGATCGGACCAGAAGGCGACGCCTGTGACGGAGCGCCTGGCGAGCCTGGGTGCGCGCGTGTTTGAAGGTCATGCGGCGGGCAATGCCAGCGAGGCGCAGGTGGTAGTGGTGTCGTCTGCTGTGCGCCCGGACAATCCGGAAATTCAAGAGGCGCAGCGGCGGCACGTTCCCGTCATCCCGCGGGCCGAAATGCTGGCGGAATTGATGCGGATGAAGTTCAACGTGGCGGTGGCCGGCGCACACGGCAAGACCTCCGTCACTTCCATGATCGCGGTGATGACGGCGGAGGCGAAACTCGATCCCACGGCGGTAATTGGCGGGCGGCTCGACGTTTTTGGCTCCAGCGCTCGGTTGGGTAAAAGCGATTTGATGGTGGTCGAGGCGGACGAGAGCGATCGGTCGTTCCTCTACCTCCTGCCGTCGATTGCCGTGGTCACGAATATCGACCGCGAACACCTGGACCACTATCGCGACATCGACGAAATTGCCGCGGCGTTTGTCTCTTTCATGAACAAAGTCCCGTTTTATGGCGCTGTAGTGGTTTGTTTCGACGCGCCATGGCGCGAGCGGATCGAGCCTTTGATCCCACAATTGCGCCGTCGCGTGGTGACTTATGGCATCGACGCGGGGGCTAAGGTTCAGGGCAGAATTCGCGAGCTCAATTCCGCGGGCGCGGTGTTTGATGTGGTGGTGAATGAGAAAGTGCTGGGACCATTTTCCATTCATGTCCCGGGCCGGCACAACGTGCAGAATGCTCTGGCCGCAGTCGCGGTTGGGTTGGAACTGGACCTCACCGTTGAGCAGATTCGGCAAGGGTTGGAGCGCTTTCGCGGCGCCGATCGGCGTTTTCAGATCAAGGCAGTGCTGGATGGCATCACGATCGTGGACGATTACGGGCACCATCCCACGGAGATCCGCGCCACGCTTGACGCCGCACGCCTGCGCGAGGCAAAGCGCGTGATCGCTATTTTCCAACCGCACCGCTATACGCGCACCAAGTTCTTGCTGGATGAATTGGCCGGTTGCTTCGCGGGATGCGACCGCGTTTATGTATTGGATATTTATGCCGCCAGCGAACCGCCGATTCCGGGTGTCACTTCCGAGCGGCTGGTCGCCCGCATGCACGAACTGGGCGTGAACGGCGCACGCTACGCACCGTCGGAAGATCGCGTGTTGGAAGAGCTGTTGAACGACGCCCGGCCGGGCGACCTGATTATCACCATTGGCGCCGGAAGCGTTTGGAGGATCGGCGAGGCGCTGGCGAAGGCGCTGAAAAGCCGGGATACGGCATACGGGACACGGGGCACGGGGGCGCTGGACTCGTAAGTCGGACGCCTAAAACCTGACCCCGGATTCTGGATTCCGGATTCCGAAAATACGGGATTCCAGACGCCAAGAGAGGAAGCCGGTTGCGGGGTTCGGAAGTCGCGACTTGGGGTTCTGGAATCAGAATTTGGGATTCGGGAATCCAGGCTTGGGATTCGGGACTTAGGGTGCGGAATTCGGAATTCGGAATAGACGTGGACTTCCTGAAGAAGAACGGAGAGGGCCAGCAAGCAACATGAAATACCAGCGGTTCGAGGACCTTCCGGTGTGGCAGGCAGCAATTGAGTTAGGCCGGCATGTCTATGAGCTCACCGAGAACCCTGCTTTTAAGAGCCGTTACAGCCTGCGCGACCAGATCGAGCGTGCGGCGGTTTCTGTGTCCAATAACATTGCGGAGGGGTTTGAGAGAGGGACGAACCAGGAGTTGCTGACGTTTCTGTACATCGCTCGGGGATCGGCGGGAGAAGTGCGGTCAATGCTGCACCTGCTGAACGGGATGCAGCCGTTTCGGAATCTGGAATCCGAAATGCGGAATCTGAGAGAACGGACGGACAGCGTTTCGAGGCAACTGGGCGCTTGGGCGCGCAGCCTGCAAGACTCGGACCTCAAGGGACGGCGGTACGTAACGGAGAAGACGCGGCAGGTTGCGGAGCGAGCGCGTGGGCGAGAGGAGTTTTTGAAGCACTTGGCGGAGGCTCGAAAAAGTGGGAGTTGGGAGTCCGAGGTCAAGGGTGCGGAACCGGGGACCGTCCAGTCCGAACCTGAGAGAAAGGACTAAGGCGCTGTATTCCAAATTTCGAATTCCGGATTCTGAATTCCGAATTCCGGAGACGAATTCCGGAGACGAATTCCGGATTCCAGAGAACGACTACGGGAATGCAGAATCCGCGGGCTGAGATACTTGGTTCGTAGACCAGCGTGATGCATTCCGAATTCTGAATTCGAGATTCAGGAAACGGGCATCGGGCTGCAGAGCTCGGAAGTGACGGGCGGGAGTTCGGAATCCGAAATCCGAAATCCGAAATCCGGAATCCGGAATCCGAAATGCGCAATTCGGAACAGAGGCTTGCCGCCCACGGGCCAGAATCCCGAATCTCGCGATTCACGGTCCGAATCCCGTGTCCCGTTTTCCGTGTCCCGTGTCCCGTGAACCGTGTACCGCAAGTGACTCGGCTCGTGGTTGGTGAATGATTATGGAAATGGCCGAACAAGACGCACTGTCAATACCAGACGACCTCGACCGCCAGGAGGAGTCTCCGTACCTGCGGCGGCAGAAGTCGGTTCCCGTGCGGCGCAACCGTTTCTCGCGGCGGTTGCGCGTGGCGCTGTTTGTGGTGGCCGTGCTGCTCCCCGTCGGTTTGGCGGGCTATGGTCTGGCCACTTACGCGTTGACGTCGTCCAATTTCGTTCTGGCTTCGCCGGATGACATTGCGGTGACGGGAAACCACTACGTTTCGCGAGAGGAAGTGCTGGGCGCGCTGGGATTGCGGTTGACGGGAGACGTCAAGGCGGGGACCAACGTTTTCCAGATGTCCCTGGATGTCCGGCGGCGGGGAGTGGAAACTCTGCCCTGGGTGCGTACCGCTTCTGTAACCCGCATTCTGCCCCACGGGCTGCTGGTGCACATTACCGAGAGGTCTCCCGTGGCGTATGCCAATGTCGGCGGGCGCGTGAGCCTGATCGACGAAGACGGTATGCTGCTGGAGAAGCCGGACAATGGGGCTTTTGATTTTCCCGTCCTTTATGGACTGGAAAGCCTTGTGAGCATCGACGACCGCCGCGCGCGGATGGTTCTTTACCGGGAGTTCATTCAGCAATTGGCAGGGGAACCTTCCCGCGCCGGGTGGATGATCTCGGAAGTTTACCTGGCGGATCCCGAGGACCTCAAAGCCCTGCTCATCAATGGGCAGCAGACCGTGCAGGTGCATTTCGGGCAGAAAGATTTCTTGCAAAGGTTTCGGAATTTCCTGGCCCTGCTGCCGGAAATCCAGAAATCGAATGCTAAAATTGACTCGGTTGACTTGCGTTATCACAATCAGATCGTCGTTGACCCACAGCCAGCGGCGCCGCCGGCGGCCGCGTCCCGCGGCAACTGAAAGTAGCGCCGGGCGTTAGCCCGGCACTTGCCGCCAAAGGGCGGCGCTACGCAACTCGATCTCAAAGTTCCAATCGGCGGCAACTGAAAGGACTAATTGAAGCTTGGCGCACAAGAATCGTTTTACGGTTGGGCTTGATCTAGGCAGCATTAAGACCTGCGCTCTCGTCTGCAAGCCTAATGCGGAAGGGAAGCTGGAGGTGGCCGGTCTGGGCGTCGCGGAGTCGAAGGGCTGGCGCAAGGGGATGATCGTAAACCTCGATCTCACGGTGCTGGCGGTGAAGAAAGCCATCGAGGCCGCGGAAACCGCCGCGGGAACGTCCATCGATGCCGCCTATGTTGGCGTGGCCGGCGCGCACATCAAAGGAGTAAATTCACTCGGCGCGATTACCTTAGGGAAGTCCGCCACCTCGACTCGCGAAGTGGAGCGGGAAGACAAGCGACGGGTTATTCAGACCGCGCAGGCCATCTCGCAGCCGGAGGATCGCCAGCTTCTGGATGTGCTTCCGCAAAAGTTCCTGCTGGACGGGCAGGACGGCATCCGGGACCCGGTGGGGATGGTAGGGAATCGCCTGGAAGTGAATGTGCACCTCGTGACATCCTCCATCGCCGCTCATCAGAATGTGATTACCGCTGTCAACCATGCGGGTGTGGAAGTTCTGAATACGGTTTTTGAGCCCCTTGCTTCCGGTGAGGCATGTCTCTCGGCCGACGATCGCGAGCTGGGTGTGGCACTGGCGGATATCGGCGGCGACACCACAGACCTCATCGTTTATCACGCGGGCGAAGTGCGGCACACCGCCGTTATTCCCGTGGGTGGCGAACACTTCACCAATGACATTGCCGTGGGCCTGCGCACGCCCATTCCGGAAGCGGAAAAGATGAAGAAGGCGTGGGGCGAGCGCGACCCCTCCAAGCCTGCGGACGCCATGGTGGAAGTCCCCAGCGTGGGGGAACGGCCTTCCCGCGTGGTGAGTTACGCCATGCTGAGTGAAATCATTGAGCCGCGCGCGTCGGAGCTGCTGGAACTGATTCGGGCGGAAATTGGCCGCTCGGGTTGCGAAAAGCAGTTGGGTGCAGGTGTGGTCCTAACCGGAGGGGGAGCGAAGCTCGGCGGCTTGGCATCATTGGCGGAACCGCTTCTCGCCATGCCCGTTCGCGTGGGCATCCCCAGCGGGTTGGAGGCGATGGACGAGATACTTCCCGACCCGGCTTTCTCGACCGTGGTAGGCTTGGTGATTCACGGGTACCGCCTGAACCTAATGCGTGATACCAAAGAGCCCTCGGGCTTGTGGGGAAGGTTTTGGAGTAAGTTGAAGTGATTGCCGATTGCCGATTTTCGATTGCCGATTGAGCGGACGCGGCAGCAGTCCCCCTTCTGCATGAAGGTTACGCAAGGCCTTTTGGACTGACGAGCGGAGACTGAAAAGTAACGACCTGCAATCGTCAATCGCCAATGGAAGGAGCCTGTATGGGAAGTGAAATCGGCTTGGGCGACCTCCGAGTGGATTTCTCGGATGAACTGCGTGACGGCGCCAAGATTAAAGTGATTGGCATCGGGGGGGGCGGAGGTAATGCCGTCAACCGCATGATCGCCGCCGAGGTGAAGGGCGTAGATTTTCTTGTGGCCAATACCGACGCGCAGGCGCTCCTGGCTTCCAATGCCCCGCAGAAGATTCAACTGGGTTCGAAGTTGACGAAGGGGTTAGGCTCGGGAGGCAACCCGGAAATCGGACGGCGGGCGGCCCTGGAGGATACGGTAAAGCTCATCGAAGCACTGGAAGGCGCGGACATGGTGTTCGTCACGACCGGTTTGGGCGGAGGAACCGGGACGGGCGGGGCTCCCATCGTCGCGGGCCTGGCGCGCGAGATGGGTGCGCTCACCGTGGCCGTGGTTACGAAGCCCTTTGCCTTCGAAGGCAAGCGCCGCATGATGCAGGCGGAACAGGGTTTGGCGGAGCTGAGTCAGGGCGTGGATACCGTCATCTGTATTCCCAACGAGCGGCTGATGCAGTTCGTCGATAAAGGGACGAGCTTCTTTGAGGCCTTTCGCATTGCCGACGATATACTGCGTCAGGGGGTGCAGGGAATTTCCGATATCATTACCATCACGGGGATCATTAATCGCGACTTTGCGGACATCAAGACGATCATGGAAAATATGGGTTATGCCATGATGGGAACCGCGGTGGCCACCGGCGAGAATCGCGCCGTGGAGGCGACGAACCGCGCCATGGCCAGTCCTTTGCTCGAAGATGCAAGTATCAATGGGGCCCAGGGCATTTTGCTGAACATTACCGGCTCGAACAAGCTTACACTGTATGAGGTCCATGAAGCTTCGACCCTCGTGCAGAAGGCTGCCGCGGAGAATGCTAATATCATCTTTGGCGCAGTCCACGATGAGTCGATGGGAGACGCCGTCAAGGTAACCGTGATCGCTACCGGCATTAAGTCTGAAAAAATGGGTATCAAACCGCTCACGACGCTTTCCCCGGCGTTGCGCACCGCCCAACAAAGCGTTAAGAACCTGATGGCCAAGAAAGAAAAGCTGCCGGTACAGGAGCCCAAACCGACTGTAACCACGGAGATCCAGGAGGACGATCTGGACGTGCCGGCCTTCATCCGCCGCCGCAAAGCTGAGCAGAAATAGTGGAATATCGCTTGCCTTCTGCGGTCAATTCACTGTATTTATCGGAATCCTGGCTTTGTGGCCCCACCATGCGGAAAACCCCATGGCTGGCTAACATCATCTGAGGAAGAGGCGCGGGTCTGTGTTGATGACCACCCGGTTGCACACCGGGGATACGCAGGCCACGGCGCCCGAGCGAGATTCCCAGACGTAAACTGAAGGAGACTCTTGAGACGGACGCCCCAATGTAGGCTGGCGAAGATTATTGGCATCGTAACGGTCGCCGCATTCTTCACAAATTGCTCGTCATCGTCGCACGTTAACCCCAAGCCAGGCACGGGAACCCTGATCACCATCGTTCAAGACGTACCGGCTTGCAATGCGATTTCCGCGAACGTGGTTGTCCAGGGCTTGTCTTTTACTGAGCAACAGGGCGGCGCCACGGTGAATTACCTTACCACCACACCCTCTTTTGCGCCGGAAATCCGGCTGAACCTCGAGCAACTTCGCGATTTCAGCACGATCCTGTATGAGTATCCGGTTCAGGCGGGGAGCTATTATCAGGCGAATCTCAGTTTCGAGCTGGCGCAGTTGATAGCTTATGACCCGACTCTGAGTCCGCCGACGCACAGTTACAGCGTGACGCTCACGACGCCCAAGCCGATCATTACGATCAATCCTCCCATAACCATCCTTGCCAACCAAGCCAACGTGATGGTTCTGGACTTTGACGTTTTGAGCATGCTCGGCACGAATTCATCTGGGAACCTTACCGGGCAGATCACTCCCGTGGTCAACATTACGCAACTGTTAGCCACCAGCCCATCGGGGGCCATTAATCCCAATGGCTTTGCTGAAATAGACGACCTTTGGGGTTTTGTACGGAGCGTGACCACTACCAACAAAACATCGAATCCCACGTACACGGGAAGCTTCGAGATGCAACTCCTCTCGCCGTCCACGGCGGACGCTCCGGAGTTGCCAGTAAATATTTCTGCCACCACCAATGAGGTCGGTTTTGCGGACCTTGGGCACCTTCTCCCCAATAGCTACGTGGAAGCCGACGTGTTCATCGATCCCCAAGGGAACCTTGCGGCAAAGACGATAGAGGTTCAGGCGGTTGAAAACCCTTTCCCAACGCAGTTAGGGGTGACTCCCAGTACCGCCCTAATCGGGCCGATTGTTTCAATTCAGACGGATGCGACGGGGAATCCCTCTCAACTTAACCTATGGGTGCGGGACGCCGAGCCCGACGATACCTCCACGCTGGTAATGGATGGCATTTACCAGGTCGATCTGACGAACAATCCGATGTACCAGGCATCGGTGATGGGACCAAACTTTGCCAACCTTTCTTTCGGGCCGCAGAATTTGGCCGTCGGTCAGGAACTGGTCGTGCACGGAGCTTATACCAAACCTCCCACGACGACGGGTGGGCCAACCCTGCCGTTTACTGTCGAGCCCTCGGAGATTTTCCTGCGCTTACAGTCGATGCAGGGGACGATGAATTCAATGGTGCAAATCGGGTCGGACGATCTGACCGGCGTGTTCGTTCTTACTCCCTGCTGCACGCTGCTGCAGGGTGTCCCCCTCTACGTCGTGACCAATAACCAAACGGCGTTTGTCAATGTAACGGGACTGGGCGCCATAACGCCGGTCAACTCTCTCCTGGTCAAGGGCATGCCCTACTACGAACCCCAGGCAACAACCATCAACGGGGTTGCCATCCCGGCAGGCACGCTGGTGATGCAAGCCAAGCAGGTGCATGTGCTCCGGTAGCGCCCTGAGCCATCACAGAGCCGGCAAATGGCGCTCCTTCTTCTTTCTTTCACCCGCAAGATGTGTAAATCTCAGGTCGCGTCCCGTCAGCATCTTGGTAAGTAGGATGATTTGCCCCGCGTGATGGGAGAAGTGTTCGGCCACGTGGAAGACGGCCTCGAGTCCCGTCGCGCGAAACTTCTGGATGGTGTGCACGCGCGCCAAATCGTCTGGCGAGAGTTTGCTTAGCACGCCGCACGCTTCCTGCACGGCCTTGCGGAGGCGGCCGGCCAGCACCCGCCGAGGCAGGGGACCTGTTTCGCTAAACTCCAGGTCGCGCTCGCGAAGATCCGGCGCTCCGCCTAAGCCGGAAATGATCCACTGCCTGACATTCCCGGTGAGGTGAAGCACGAGGTTTCCCACACTGTTGGAAGCCTTGTTGGGCCGCCACCAGATTTGTTCGGCCGAAAGGTGGGCGAGGCAAGTAGTGATCCGCGGCAGATAAACTTGCCGCAAGACATGCTCGGCCTGGGCGATAAGGGGATGGGTCAATTCAGTTCTAGCCATGACGTTCCTTCCCTACTCCTGAACCTTCAATCTTGAGCAATCAGCTTTTCCAGATAGGCCTTATCGCCGCGTATTTCATGGTCTCGGTCAGACTCCCGAGTGACATCTTCAATGGTGATGGTGCCCTGGTATCCGATTTCCTTCAGGCGCCGGATGAGGAGCGGCCAGTCCACTTTATTGGGCTCGTACGCAGGGACTTGTTTGCCGATGTACCGCGGGTCGGTGGGATAGAAGCCCCCTTTGGCATGGACGGCGTGCACGTACTTTCCCAAAACGTCGAGCGCGTCCACGGGATTGCCTTTGCCGTAGAGCACCAAGTTGGCCGCATCCAAGCAGACTCCCACGTTGTCCATCCCGGCATCCTGAATTGTCCTCAACAGCGTAGTGGGTGTCTCCTGGCCGGTCTCATTAAAGAACATTTGGCCGTTCGCCCGGCAGTGGCTGGCAATCTCGCGCACGGCTTGCACGGTCGGTTCGTATAGCGGGTCACTGGGAACTTCAGGGATATAACCCCACTGGTTAAACACCGCCGGCACGCCCGCCAGTTTCGCGAAATCGGATGTTCTCTTCAGGTGGTCAATTCTCTCTCGTCGATACCGTGAAGCGACCAATCCGAAGGTGGTGGGGCCATCGACCAAATCGTGCTTGTCCTCGCCCGGTCCCGCCGAGACTAGAACCGTTGCTTCCACTTCATAACGGTCGAGGGCGCTTCGCAAGCGAGGGGCCATGGCGTCGGGAAACTCCCGCACGATCACGTGGGCGGTGGGCAAGCCGTAATTGTGGACCTCGGCCATGACTTTATCCGGGTCGTCCCTAACTTCTACCAGCAGGCCCAGCCGGAAGGGCTTCTTCACTGCATTGGCCGGTCCGCGTGCGAAAAGCTGCCCGGCCACAGCCGCCGTCGCCGCCCCTGCCGTGAGCCGAAGAAATTCTCGCCGGTTATTGATCAGCATACTTCCTCCTGGAACGGCGTGGGTTAAAGGAGAAGCAAGTGTAGCACGACCTGTTAGGGACAAACCGAACGAACCCTTAGCACCGGTCAGAGGCGCTCCGCCCTTGCTCCCCAGCCTTTCACGCCTCGATCGTTGAACCGCGCTCGCGCCGGTGGGCGCGGATTTCTTCGCGGACCTTGCTCTTCCACTCTGTGTTTTCCCAGTAAGTTAGCCACAGGTAGAACGTGGCGTAGCTTCGCCAGCCTCGCCATGCCCGAGCCATTTTCTGCACGCGCTCGGGGGTTGGCCGCTTGCGCAATCCGTAGAAATACTGAATGACTTTCTGCAAGCCTACGTCCGCGGCGGGCAGGCAGTCCAAGTGCTTTAGCGCACGCAAGCCGACGTATTGCGCCGTCCAGTGCCCCACGCCTTTCAGCTCCAGAAGTTTTTCGTGAGCCAAGGCAGGTTCAAGGTGCGGAAGGTTCTCCAGGTCGAGCGTGCCGTCGAGGACTAGGCGGGAAATGGCAATGATATAGCGAGCCTTGGGTCCGGAAACCTGAAGGGGAAGCAATTCGTGCGGCGTGGTGATGGCCAGCGCGGCGGGCTCGGGAAAGGCACTATACCGACGGCTGTCGAATTCGACTGAGCGCCCATAGGTGTCAATCAGCATCTTCTTCACTTTGTGGGCAAAAGACAGGTTCACTTGCTGCTCGATGATGGCGGAAATGAGAATCTCGAAGACTCGCGGAGCCTGCGGCACACGCATGCCGCGAAAGTGGACAATGAGTTGGCGAAGCACTGGGTCCGCTTCCGCGAGGGTATAGAAAGGCTCGAGGTCAAGGTCGGTGGAGAATTGGCGTGCGACCTCTGCCGCGACGGCCTGCCGCGTGCGTTCGTTGCTCGGTCCCGCTAAAATCCGGGCACGCAGGGCGGGCGCTGTTAAATTGCCTTCTTCGGTCACACCGTAAAGAACCAGTTGCTCGCCGAGTTCCAGTACGCGGCGGTATTCGCCCCCCACATAGTAATCCAGTAAGGGAGCGAACTCCCTCCCGTTGCGCAAAGCGGGAGGAGCCAGGATAAACCGCAGAGTTTGGGCGAAATTGAAAGGCGCGCGTGGATGAATAAGCATACGAATGATCGGTGCCCTAACCCATCCGGGGTCAGCCGATCGGCTCCGCCTGGGGCGCGGAGCCAATCGGCATCGCTCTTCGCTTCATGTGATCCCGCGCCCCTCCCGAGGCGTTCTCCATTTTGCCCTGACGTGTCCGAGCGCGCAAGGACCGGATTTCGGGTTAGAATTGGTGAAATGAACACGCGCACCATTGCCATAATCGGAGGCGGGCCGGCCGGCGCGACGACGGCTGAGCGGCTGGCGCTCGGCTGGGGCCTGGGGAGTGCAGGTGCCAGCGGTCATCGCGTGCTCGTGTTCGAAGAGAAGACTTGTTGGGAGAAACCCTGTGGTGGCGGGATCAGCCACAAGGTCTTGCGGCGTTATCCCTTCCTAGCGGATGAGACGAACGGTGGGAAGCTGCTTCACGAAGCGGAATTCATTGCTCCGTCGGGTGCCGTGATGCGCTTCCATCTGCATGCGCCCATGGCGATTTATTCGCGCGCTACGCTGAATCAATTGCTCCTCCGGCGGGCTGAGGAGGCTGGGGCCGATATCGTTGCGGATAGAATTCTGCGGTTTCGGCGAGGCATTGACGGCTGGGAAATTGAGGGCCGCCACGGAACCTATCGCGCGGACTTCGTAGTGCTGGCAGCAGGCGCGCGTACCCGGCTGCGACAGCTATTGGCGCCAGATTTTCGTCCCGGCGATTTTATGCTAACCTTCGGTTATTACTTGCCGGCGGCGTGCGATGTGCTGCGCGTACAGTTCTTCGAGAAGTTTGAAGGTTATGCCTGGGCGTTTCCACGGCCGGATCACGTCTCCGTGGGCATCTGTGGGAAGGCCGGTGAAGCGGCCATGCTGGCCTTGCGCGACCGCCTTGCGTCTTTCATGCAGAAGTTTGGCTATACTCCCGACCCGCAACGAATATTCAGCCACTTGTTGCCGTCGCTCTCCGTCGATAGCTGGGAGGCCAATCGCCTGGCGGGGGAGGGGTGGGCCATGGTGGGAGATGCCGCCGGGTTGGTCGACCCTATCACCGGCGAAGGGATCTATTACGCCATGCGTTCCGGCCATTTGCTGGCTGATGCCTTGTTGGAGGCGCTTCCGGAGGCTTATCCGGAACGCGTGCGAAATGAGTTCGGTCGGGGCTTGGCGTTCGCGGCGCGCTTGACTAAGACTTTTTATCACGGCGACTTTCTGGGTGGCAGCTTCATCACCCGCATGATAGAGTTCGGGACGCATAGCCCGAAGTATCTCGCGGTCATACAGGATCTTATGGAAGGCTCGCAGTCTTACCCCGGGCTCTTCACGCGTCTTCGGGCGGGATTGGCGCGTGCCATGCTGGAAGCGGGCGTGGGGAAGCTGGGCAGGATTTTCGCGCCTGGCGCCGAAGGGTCCGAACGGCTGGTACGGCCGGGCCGCCCTTGAGAGGTCGCGGCCAGGTTCTCCATGCCGCGGCAGAACGGTGCTCCCACTTTCACGGGGGACGGTGGCGGCCTTCCTGCGATTCAGATTATGAGTTCGCTTTTCAAACCAGGAACCAAGTCCATGCCAACTAAATCTCAGGTGCTTTTCGCGAGGGCGCGGCGGCTGATGCCGGGGGGAGTGAATTCTCCGGTGCGTGCTTTTCTTGCCGTGGGCGGCGACCCCATTTTCATGGCGAGCGGCAAGGGCGCAACGATGACGGATGTCGAGGGCAAGAGTTACATCGATTACGTGCTCTCCTGGGGGCCTCTGATTCTGGGCCACGCCCACCCGGAGGTGGTGGAAGCAGTGGCGAGAGCCCTCGAGACAGGTACCAGTTTCGGCGCCTGCACACCCGGGGAAGTGGAGTTGGCGGAACGCATTGTGGAGGCTTATCCCTCTATCGAAAAAGTGCGCCTGGTGAATTCCGGCACGGAAGCGACGCTTTCCGCTCTGCGTGTGGCGCGAGCGGCGACCGGCCGCGACAAGATTCTGAAATTCGAGGGCTGCTATCACGGGCACGGAGACAGTCTCTTGGTAAAGGCAGGTTCGGGAGTGGCTACGCTGGGCTTGCCGGATAGCCCCGGCGTGCCCCGCGCCTTGGCAGAACTCACCGTGACGGTGCCCTTCAACGATGCGGCAGCTTTGGAGGAAGCCTTCCGCGTGCATCGTCATGAACTGGCGGCAGCCATTGTGGAACCCGTCGTCGGCAACATGGGCTGTGTCCTGCCGCGGCAAGGCTTCCTGCAAAAGCTACGGGCGTTGACGTACGACCATGGAACGGTGCTGATTCTCGACGAGGTCATGACGGGCTTTCGCGTTGGCTATGGCGGCGCACAACAACTCTATAAGATTGATCCGGACATGACCACCCTCGGTAAAATCATTGGCGGCGGCTTGCCCGTGGGAGCTTATGGCGGCAAAGCGCGATTGATGGATCTCGTGGCCCCGCAAGGACCGGTATATCAAGCGGGAACGCTGTCGGGGAATCCGCTGGCCGTGGCCGCCGGCTTGAAAACACTCGAAATCCTGAGGCGGCCCGGGCTCTATGAACGGTTGGATTTACTAACGGCCAAACTGGCCAACGGATTGATGGCTGAAGCGATGCGACAGGGCGTGTTTTTGACGGTCAATCGCGTTGGCTCAATGTTCACGGCATTCTTTACCGCCGACCCTGTCGCCGACTACGCCAGCGCCAAGAAGTCGGACACGATGGCCTATGGCCGATTCTTCCGTTCCCTCTTGGAGTCGGGCGTCTATTTTCCACCCTCGCAGTTTGAGGCGGCGTTTGTTTCGACATCCCACAGCGAAGGCGAGGTGTCCGCCACGATCCAAGCGGCGAGTGCTGCTTTCTCGGGAATGCGGCCCTAAGGGAAGCCACCTTTCCCTAGTCTAGGAGCGCAGCCATCCTTCCCGACCAGCCCAGGGGTGCGGCCTAAGAAGCCAATCTTTCCAGGCGACGCGTGCACTCATCCAGGATGTCCGCCGTGCGGGTGGCTCCGACCCGCGTCACTCCGAGGGCACGGACTTCCAGGAGCTTGTCCAAATCACGAATGCCGCCTGCGGCCTTCACCTGGACCCGTGCGGGGGCGTGGGCGCGCATTAGTTTGAGGTCGTCGATGGTGGCGCCGCCGGTGCCATAGCCCGTCGAAGTCTTCACCCAGTCTACGCCCAGCTCTCCGCCGATTTCGCAGAGTTTGATCTTGTGCTCGTCCTTAAGGTAGCAGTTCTCAAAGATCACCTTTAGCTTTTGCCCGCGGCCGTGCGTCACATCGAGCACGGCTTTGATGTCCTGCCGCACATAATCCCAGTCTCCGCTCAGCACCTTGCTGATGTTCACCACCATGTCAAGTTCCTGGCCGCCATCTTCAAGCGCGCGCAGGGCCTCCGCCACCTTAACCGTGGTCGTATGGCCGCCGTGGGGAAAGCCGATCGTGGTACTCGCTTTCACCGTGCTGCCCTTCAGAATCTCGGCGCACCGCTTCAGGTAAAACGGCATGATGCACACGCTGCCGCAGTCGTAATCCAGCGCAAGCTGACAACCTTTTTCGAGGTCGGTGCCCGTCAGTGTGGGATTCAGCAAGGAATGATCGATCATCTTGGCGATATCTTCGTACTTGTAATTCATAATGCTCTCCGTTGGTGGAATAGGTTCTGAATGATTTGTCCGGGTAAGTCAATTGCCGAGAAGGCCGCCTTTCATCGCCAGGGCAATGCCTCCCAAAGTTCCGGCGTGTTCCCCGAGCTGCGACGGTTTGACCTCGATATCATCCGTGGGGAACATGTGGACGCGCTCGTGGATTGTCCGGCGGACAGTCGCGAACAGCAGGTCGCCAATTTGCGACACTCCTCCTCCCAGAACGATGAGATCGGGATGCAGCGTAACCACCACGTTGACGATTCCAATCCCGAGATACTCCGCCGCGCGCACAATGGCCTCGCGCACCGTTTCGTCGCCTGCGGACGCGGCCTCCGCCATCTCCTTGGTGGTTACACGCGAGGCTTCTCCGTGGCAGAGTTCGTAGAGCTTTGGCGCCAGACCGGTTTGCATCAGGCGGATGCCTTCCGCAGTGATGGCGGGCCCGCTGGCGAGCGTTTCCAGGCATCCACGGCCTCCGCAGCCACATCGTGGGCCATCCGGCAGGATAATTTGATGACCTAACTCGCCCGCAGCGCCCAGCGGCCCCAGTCGCAGTTTGCCGTCGATTGCCACTCCGCCGCCGATTCCCGTCCCCAGCGCGAAGAACGCCATCGTACGGGCGGTGCGTCCGAGCCCGAAGGTTAGTTCTCCCAGCGTTGCCGTGCGCACATCGTTCAACAGATGGACGGCGCATCCGACCTGGGGGGATAAGATCTCGCGCACGGGCACGTCGCGCCAATGCGTGGGCAGGTTAGGGAAGAATCTTGTAACGCCGTTTTTCACATCCACAAGGCCGGGGCACCCGATGCCGAGCGCCAAGGGCGGGGAGCCTGCCTCCCGGCTGAGGGCGTTTACGAGGCCGGCGATGCGGTCAAGAACCCGGCGCGGGCCTTCGTGGGATTGCGTGGGCGTGGAATCCGAGCAGATGATGCGTCCTGACTCGTCGCCCAAAGCACACTTTATGTTCGTGCCGCCTAGATCTACACTGGCGTAAACCGTTGACATCTGGAACCCCCTTCGCCGCTAGAACCTATCACAGGTGGCACGCGCGTTGCCGGAATTTCCAATTCATCTTAATGCGCAAAGAAGCCGATGAAAATAGGAGATTTCCGCGCCGACCTGCTGGTGGAAGACATCGTGATGGTTGAACTCAAGGCGGCCAAAACCCTGGAAAGCGCACACGAAGCGCAGTTGCTGAATTACCTTCGCGCCACGGACATCGAGGTCGGCATGTTGTTGAACTTCGGCCCGAAACCGGAGTTCAAACGACTGGCTTTCGATAATACTAAGGAAGCGCAGACCGCAGATCACGCAGATGGACGCGGATCGGGGGTAGTGGTGTCATTTGCTGTGGCACGGCCATCTTGGCCGTGACCGTTCACGGGCGGGACGCCCGTGCCACTTCCAAATGACACCACTACCGGATCGGGACGTTGCTTCACACCACCCGCAACCGGAACACCCGTATAAGCTAGGAGCCTGACCATAGGCTGTGGGGCGGTGTAAAGGGTCCGTTCTTGTCTTTGATCCGCGTTCATCGGCGAAGATCCGCGGCTGGATACAAAACAAACTTGGTGCTGGAGGGGGGAGTTGAACCCCCACGCCGGGTGACCGGCGGCAGATTTTGAGTCTGCTGCGTCTGCCAATTCCGCCACTCCAGCGCAATCGGGAATAACAATTTAGCACGCGCGGCCGTTTCCCTCAACTGCCGATTTTGAGTTTTAGAGGAATCCTTAGAATAATATGCGGTCTCTCATGGTACTCGGGTACTATTGCGTACAGTTGATGGTTGGCCCACACTTTTAGAGCAATACGTGGGCCCTGGTTTCGTCGGCAATACTCCGGTCGCGACGATAGAACAATCAAGCGGTGGACCACGAGTGGACCGCAGTTGCACAGCGCCCGAGAGACGGCGCCCTCAATCGTGAAGAGATACGCAAATTCGGGTTTCACGCTGCTGGAAGCGGTGGTCGTCATGGGGATTACCGTCCTTGTGGGAGCGATGGCTATTCCCGTCTTTAGCAACGCCATGAAAAGCTACTACCAATCCGCCACGGTCTCGGCAGTGGCGGGAGCTATTCAGACGACCCGCTTCCAGGCCATCATGCACGGCTACCCGTATGAAGTTGTTTTTACCCCCTCGACCTTGTCTTATCAGCTCTTTAGCGAGGTCCCGCCGGCGACGACTTATTCCTTGGTGGTTCCGCAGGCAGGTTCATCAACCACTCCCTTACCGTCTGCCGGCAGGGTGACGATGACGGTTTTTACCTGCAGTGTGGCCCTGACCAACTGGGCCTGCACCCCGTCCCCCGACCTGGTGGCCAGTACCGCCACGACGATTACATATACCTTCTCGGCCAATGGAACTGTCACGACGAATCCCGTGGCGGTCGGTTTACAGATCAGCAATTCAGTTAAGTCCAACACGGTTTGGGTATCAGGAGTTGGAGATGTGGGAACTTCGAGCCCTTAGGCGAATGGCAGAGCCGCACGGATTCACGCTGCTTGAGGTCTTGGTGTCGATTGCGGTCCTCTCGATTGGATTGCTGTCCGCAGCTCTGTTGATGTCTATTACCTACAAGTCTTCGGTACGTTCTCGCTATATGGCAGAGGCGGCGCAATTGGCGTCGGAGAAGCTCGAGGACCTCGGCCGCTATCCTGCCCAGATCAGCAACGCCGTTGTTTATCCCGATGCGCACATTTTTGTTCCGTCCGGCTCAACCTGCCAAATCACGGCTTCAACGACAGGCACGAACTGTGTGGGAAGCCTAGCTCCCGCTCTAACGTGTTCAAGCCCAGGCGTTTGCACCTTCAACACAATTTCCAGTACGTACTCCCCGCTGAGTATCACCGCGAATCAATCGGGAGCGGGTGGAACGGAAGCGAACTCGGCTGCTACCGTAAGCTACTCCGACGCTGTGTACCTTTCCGCCACCAACGGTACGGTGCAGGAAACCTATCAGACGGCGGGCGGAAGCAGTCCGACTTACGCAACTTTAACCTACAGTCCCAATGGAGCTACCCCCGTGCCCTCTACCTCGAGCACCCCTCCGGGCAATGCCGGAGAGACTTTTGACCGCCGGTGGGTGATTGAGCAGGATGAGCCTGTAGCCGGAGTACGGCGGATCACGGTGCTGGTGACTTTGATGGACCAGACAGTTCAACCGCCGGTGACCTACCAAATGACGATGGTGCGGCCATGACCGCGAGCGAGGAATCTGTGCGAAGCACCTTGGACTGCGGCGGCTCGACGCCGCCTTGGAACAATATCGAGGAGCAAGACTCAGTTCGGAGCCCAATGGGTATCGATGACGACAAAACGGAAGGCGGCGTCGAGCCGCCGCAGTCCAAGGTGTTTCGCACCGATGTTTCCATGCGGGTCGCACTCCGCTCCGCATCGAGGAACCTTAGAAGATCAGGCACCCGAGGCGCAGCAAGCGTGGAAAGTCGTAAGTTGAGGAAGCCGAGTCGGATCGAGCTGCCGGCGGGCTTCTCACTCATCGAGCTTGTCGTCGCCATGGCGATCTTTCTCGTTGTAGGTGGCACGGCCTTGACCCTCTTCAGCCGGCATGAAACTCTGCTGAGCCAGGAGCAGGGCACGGCAGGGCTGAATATCGGTCTGCGCAACGCGCTTTCACAGATTCAGATCGACGTGGTTAACGGGGGAAGCGGCGTCCTTACGGGGGCCCAAATTCCCGCCTGGCCCGTGGGCGTCACCATCACCAACAGCAACCCCAACGCTTCCCCCATCTGTTCTCCGGCCACAACCGGTACCTATTCCGCCAACTGCTTTGACGCATTGAACGTCGTCATGGTGGATCCCAACACACCCCCTCTGCAGCTCGTGAGTACGTACGGTTCTCCCACGGGCACGACCTGCCTCAACACGAACGCTTCCAGTTGCACTGCTTCCCCGGTCACTCTGACCAGCACCACGACGAATACGGTCACCGGCTCTGTGCCTACGGGCTATACCGCGAGCACGGTTGCAACGGATTTCAAAGCGGGCGACTATGTTCTTTTCGTAGATGTGGCGCAGCAGGTGGGCGAGCAAGACTACACGATCGCGAAGCTGGCCTCAGCGGGGGGCACCAGCGGGTCCAACGTACAGTTGACCTTTGATGAAACCCAGCAGGGTGGTTTCAACTACGGCGCCACGAGCGGCAACGATCCGCTCGGGGTGACGACCCCCTATTGCTACGTCAATACTACCAGTGGCTCCCCCACCGTAACCTGGGCGTCAGGCAGTTACAACTTTGTGACGGGAAGTACCTGGGCGAATCAGCCGATCCAGATCAGTAATACCACTTATACGGTTGCCTCTGTAAGCAGCACTACCAGCCTGACCCTTTCCAGTAACGCGACGGCCACACTCTCCAGCGCGCCCTTTCTAACCACGACTGTTCCGACCAACCAATTCTACAGTGGGGATTGGGTGTTACGGCTTTTGCCGATCCAATACTCGGTAAGCGTGTCGAACGCCGCCGACCCGCAATTGGTGCGGACGCAGGCAGGGGTGACCAATGTGGTTATGGACCAGGTGATTGGCTTCAAAGTGGGGGCGGTGTGGTGGAACAGCACTCTGGCCCTGAATGACTTTCAGTACGATTACAACTCCACGGACTACAACAATAATTTCAGCCTGGTGCGTGCTGTGCGCGTCAGCATCATCGGTCGAACCACTCCCAGCAGCGATCCAACTTATACCTATGTGAATTCCTTTGACGGCGGACGCTACCAGATACGCGGAAGTTCCATTGTCGTGAACCCGCGCAACCTGACGATGAGCAACGATTGAGGCGCATTATGATCCGGCATTTAGATTTGACCAGCTTTGGGCGGCACGATATTCCGCGCGGCATAGCAAACCCCGGCGGGAAACGAAAGATCGATAACCGGGGTGTGGCTTTGGTCATCACCCTCTTGCTGCTATTTCTGGTGTCCGCGCTGGGCCTGGCGGCGGTGCTCTCCACCAGTTCGGACTTGATGATCAACGGTTATTACGGCAATTATCGGGGTTCATTCTATGCCGCGGATGCCGGCCTGAACATCGCCCGCCAGTCGATGCAAACCTATTTGGCAGGCCTCGTCCCCAATGGCACCACTTGGAACAGCGGTTGGATCAACTGCTCGGGCTCGAACCAACCCATCCCCAGCGCTACGTGGACAAACAGTTATTCGAGCAGCACCAGTCTGACCGGGTCGTCGGCAACCAACCCTGCGGCGGTACAAAGTTCCTGGCCGGAGAGTTTTAAGATTACAAGCGGGTCGTTTGGCACACTCGTATGCACGCCCACGAGTACTGGCGCTGGCGCTCCCTACGTTACCTACACCATTCCCTATAGTTTGACATCGGTAGGCTCGGCGTCCGGCTCGGAACAAGCCGCGGTATCGGAGAACGGTTCCTTTGTTCTCGCCATTATGACGCAGGGCAGTAATAAGATTGTCGATACCGCGTTTTCAGCCTTTGGGGCTTACATCGGTAACTTCCCCGCCTGTAATGGCTCCTCCCTGGCCACGGGCACCATCACCGGCCCAGTATACGCCCAGGGCGAGTGGAACTTAGGCACTGGCGGCTACACCTTTACCGATCCGGTCAACCAGACGGGCCCCGCCTTCTCCTTTTATGACGGCAGAACTTGCTATAACAGCACGACCGCCCCTTATACGGATGGAAATGGTACTAACTTCAATCCGAACTTTGAGGCGGGTTTCAATTTGAATCAAACCGCGATTCAGGCTCCCCTCGACAGTTATAGCCAATTCTGGGCGGTCCTGGATGGATTGGGGTGCGGGGAAAGTAACAGCAGCACTTGCGGCAGTATTCCCCCTACCCTGCCGAGCGCGCCCGGCAACGCGGATATGAACAACTACCACATGCAGAACGCTAATCAAGCCAATGTTGCGAATAACCCCTACTACAACACCACGACGAGCACGGCAGCCACCTCCGGAGTCTTCATCCCTTACACATGCACTGGGAGCACTTGCTCCCTTACTTCCACTGCAAGTGGAGCGCCCGGCAATGCGGGTGGAATCTATGTGGAGGATACTTCAGGGCAGGCAACCAGCTTGACCCTGACCGCGGTTACCAGTGGAATGTATTCGTCCTCAACCTTCCCGACTTCGAGTCAATGCACCACCGCTTCGTGCCAGGCTATTCAGGTTGCGCAGACGGGATCTTCCACCACGGGTTCGGCCACGGTCACGGCGGGAAGCCGGAGTTGCTCGCAATCCTACGGACAGTACACTTGTACCACTACTTACACCAAGACGACACCCACGACGACTCCCACCACGATAACCAATATCACCATTGATCCATCGTCCAATATCACGACGTCGCAAACTTATATCCAGACCGCTACCTCCACGCTCACCCAGACTTCCACTGCCCAGTGCACAGGTTCCTCCCAGTGTACGCCGTCGGCGCCGGGTTCGAATTCTTACAATAATGGCTCGACGAGTAATTCTACCAGCAACGGCGCGGCGACTGATTTGAGTCTGACTGGCGTACCTACCATGTCAACCTCCTTGGGCACTCCCGCCACCAATAGTTGTACGGCCGCCGCGAACGGAGCGTGCGCTGAAACCATGGTCTATGTCGATGGTTCCGTCAGCATTTCCGGTCCGAGTTCGGGAGCGGCGGTGCAGAACAACTCGATGCTCACCGTGACCGCCAACGGAAACATAACCCAGACGGGCAACCTGCTTTACGCTACTGAACCCGTGACGACCTCCGGTAGCTCGATCGATTCGCTGGTGTCGTTGCCGGCAAGTGCTTCGTACCAAGTGCTGGGCCTTTACACAGCCAATGGGGAGGTTATATTCAGTCCCTCCGGCAACACACTCGAAACCGACGCCTCGATCGCCGTGATTTCTTCGTCCGGATCATGTGGAAGCAACTGCGGCAAAATCGCGACCGGCAACAATTTCAATACCTGGACTAATGTGGGCGGCAGGGCGGAGAACTCGATCAACTCCGTAGGTTTCAGTACGGGCAATGTATACTTTGACCAGCGATTTAAGCAATGGTCCAATTTCGCCCCGCCTTGGTTTCCGCAAACGGCGATCGGCCAACAGGACCTCACCAACGTGCTGACGACCAATCAGACCTACAAAGTGCAACGCGTCCAGTGGTACAGTTCGACCGGTGGCCAGTAAGCGGAGTCACTGCTGTCCAAAATAATCGCTAGCCCTGTCTGTCGCCATTGCAGGGAAAGGCTTTAGGACAGGGAGAATGGCGGGTTGGGGAGGAGGTCTAGGTTTCATAAGTTCGTTCGCCTGTCCCAATCA
>JBKQVI010000502.1:0-4454 GCA_052139985.1 Terriglobia bacterium | reverse complement strand
TGGAGACCTGGATGGGGTTGGAGATCAACCGCGAGAAGACGCGGGTGGTGAACCTGAGCGAGAAGCAAGCGCACCTGTGTGGCTTTTTTCAGGCGCGATGTCCCAAGGGCAAAGGTGGGAAGGTCAGTTCGCGCCGCCCGCTCATGCGGCGGCTTACTCGCCCCAGGTTGGGAAAATCCCTTAGCTGGGCGCAACCGGCATAGATGATCCTAGCTACTCGTGTGGCAGCTTCCGGGTTGTCACGTTCGATGCGCTGACAAATGCGCTCGAGGTCTTCTGCGGCTGGCACCGACCAACGGATTTCCATCAGGGCTGTAGAAAGCGCCGAAGTCGCTCGCCCACCTGCTCATGCGTGAAATATTCACCACGCTCCAGAGCGTCCTCGCCCCGCTTCACGGCTTCCGCAAAGCGGTCTTCTTCCTCGAGGTAACGTGCCACAACGTCCTGCACAAACTCATCGGGCCTGCGCCCTTGTTGGGTCGCTCGCTCGGTGAGCCGGGCTTCGACATGGGAGTTGAAATGTACTTCCATGCCCTTCAGGATACGGAAAAATCGGCTTGTGAGCAAGAGTGTTGATTGACGGCATAGTGGTACAGATTGAATTCGCGGGTGGCCGAGACATGGGGTTTGATGTCTCGGTCCCAAGCCTCGCGTTGCGACCCCTCCCGCTCAAGTGTGCACGGCAGCCGAGAAGAGTAGGGGTTAGGAGTTCGGGGTTAGGGGAGTCGGAAATCGAAGATGGCAGATTCGAGATTCAGCGCATCGTCGATGAGGCCGTCGCTGAGGTCCGCGCCGAACGTCGTGCCCGAACGAAGGTAAAGCCTGATGCGCGTGGTGCTCGATACCAACATCCTCGTCTCCGCCCTGATCGCCCCGGCCGGCAAACCCGCCGCCATTTATAGCGCCTGGGCTAAGGGTAAATTCACGGGGCTGGCGCAGACACCCGGGGTTTGGTGTCTGCGATCTCCCGAAGGGACCTCGGTAAGTTGCGCTCAACTTAGCCGACGCAGATCCTCGGCATCCTCTAAATAGTAGAACCATCAGCTTGACCATGGCCAGTCGCCGGGGAACGTACCAGGGCGCGAGCCACGGAGAGTGCCGCGCTTGGGGAACCGTGGCACGGGCATCCTACCCGTGAAGGAGCATGGCCAGGATGGCCATGGCACGCCAGCCCGCAGCTCGGGCGTAAGAACTCGTGCCGCTAGAGTCTTTCGGACAACTGCCCGCGCGTTAACCCACGGTGGTTTCCTTACGCCCCTCCGAGAGAAAAAGGTACCAGGAACATGTGAATCAATTGAATTTTGACCTGTTTTCAACCGTCTAAAGCATTGAAAATGCGTGGTGAAACGGCAAAACCAATTTTTTCACATGGCCCAGGTACCTTTTCGTGTTGGTACCTTTTCGGTGGGACCCGACCGCGCCCCTTCCGGGGCTGGGAGAATGTTTTTACGGGCCGCTTTCACCCATGGCTGGCTCGCCATGGGCTACATGACGACGCCCGTTTCACGGGCTGGGGGAACGCGCCCACCCGTGAGAATCCCGGGGCAGCCACACATTTTCCGGGCGTGCCGCTTGACACGGACTTCGCAAAATGCGAAGATCGGCCATGCGGATCGTCAGCCGGAAGGCCATTCGAGAAGCGGCCGCCAGGCACAGCGAGTGGGGCGCATCCCTGAATTCATGGTACAAAGTAACCAAGAACGCCGACTGGAGGAATTTCGCCGACGTTCGGATGGCTTGGAAAAATTCGGACGTGGTCGGACGCTATGTGGTTTTCGACATCGGCAACAACCGGTGCCGGTTGATCGCGACGATCAAGTACGCGTGGAGAATGGTCTATATCCGGCACATTTTGAGCCACGCTGAATACGACGGGAAGGAGTGGCAACGATCATGATCGCGGTATCCGAAAAATACTCGCTGCAAGTGAGCGCGCCCATGCCGATCGCGTCCGAGCGCCAGCATCAGGAGTACTTGTCCGTCCTCGATGCTCTGGCCAGCAAAGATCGGCCCACGCGGGAAGAAGAGAAATACGCGGAAGTCCTGATGACGTTGATTGAAGCTTACGAAGAGGAGCATCATTCCATTCCCGACGCTTCCGCCGTGGACGTTCTCCGAACCTTGATGGAAGCCAACGACCTCCGTCAGAAGGACCTGGTCCCTATGTTGGGATCGGAAAGTATCGTGTCGGAAATACTGCACAGGAAACGCGAGCTTAACAAAGCCCACATTGAGAAATTGAGCAAACGGTTTGCCGTTTCTCCCGCCGTGTTTTTCCCCACTTCAGAGTAGCAGGTTGCGGAAAATCCCCGGGCAAACACCTGTTATCCGGGCGTGCCGCAGAGTAATTTCTCTCGGCGAAAAATGACTCTTCGCTACGCCGCGGTTCATTGCACGGAACTGCTTGCCAAGCCACGGAGTGGTGCTGTCATTTAGCCCACGGCGAGACCCAGCCGTGGGACCTCGCGCGGGACGAGAAAAATCCAGGGAGCCCCGTAGGGGCGAAGGGCTCGTAGCGCGGACCTGCGGTTTAGGTCTGCGGCTCTTCCGATGTTCAGACCGGAGTATCCTGGTTGACGGGCAGGCCGACGCGGTCGATACGCGAGTCCGCACCGCTGCTCCTGCGCGCTAATTCCGGCGTGCTCCGCCATTCTCGACCACTTCCAGAAAGGCCGCTGACCTTGGAGTGCAGGTCAGCGCTACGTCCCGTGGTTTCGTAGCGGCGGGTTTACCCCGCCATTTTACGGGCGGCATCGCGCCGCCGTATGGCGAGGTAAACTCGCCGCTACATTTCCGCGTATCTGCGGCCTGTTAGGCGCCGTCGGCTCGTAGCGCGGACCTGCGGCTCAAGGTCCGCGGCTCTTCCGGTGTTCAGACCGGAGCTTAAAGGCCGCTGACCTTGGAAAGCAGGTCAGCGCTACGTGCTCCGTCATCAGCGACGGGGCGTAGCGGCGGGTGTGGGAGGATCGCTTGGCGCACCTCCGGAAGGTACAGGCGGTAAAGGCGGGGCTCCGCCCGAGCCGCCCGCTGGGGGTTTCGTATCTTCCGGAGGCGGTGGCGCGGATTCTTCCTCTGCCGCTGCCTCTGCCTCGTCCTCTTCTTCTCTCACCTCATGCTCGGGGGCGCGGCCGGTCAGCACGGTCCACTTGAGCGGGTAAACGTCGGGGTCGAAAATCACAAAATAGAAGTGCCAAATCAGGATCGAGAACGTCGCCAGGATGGCCTCGTAGAAATGCACGGCCGTGGTGACGTCCAGGACGGCCAAAGCGTGCGGGAGGTAGGCCAACACCGCGTCGTGGGCCCATAGCAAGATGCCGGTGGCGGCCATCACAATGGTGCCCCACACCAGCGCCCAGTATTCCGCCTTCTCCATGTAGTTGAAGCGCGCGTACTGCGGCGGTTTGTGGCGATAACCGAAGTTGTAGCCCACGGTCTCGACCGCGTCGTGCACGTCGCGGACCTTGGGAAGCATGGCCTTCACCCAGCGGCGGCCATCGCGCTTGGTAAACAGGTAAATCACGTGATAGATCGAAGCGCCGATCAGCACCACTCCCGCAAGGCGATGCAGCCAGCCGCGCAGAGGGAAGTTCTTCTCCCACTGCACAATCGGCTCGGCCCAAAATGAGTGCGGATATTTGAGTGCGAAGCCGGTAACGACCAGCGTGATGAAGCTCACCAGCAGCAATACGTGTTGCACGCGCTCGTTCAGCGTCAAGCGGACCTGCCCGTGGCCCGCGCGGTACCGCTCCAGCATACGCCGCGTCTTGCGCCACCAATCCAGCAGGTTGTGCATCAGCATCGACGCGAGAATCACGGGGATGGCCAGCAGGTAAAAGGCCTTCACGAAATTCAACACCCGTCCGCCCGCCGTAGTCGTGGGGAGCGTGTGCACGGACCCGATGGTGAATCGCTGGCCGGCGTCGGGATGGCATTTGCCGCAGGTTTTGCCCAGGTTCGCCCGGTTCACGGTCGAGCGCGGGTCGCTGGAGGCAAAGATGTTGTGCACGCCGTGGCAACTGGCGCAATTGGCCACCGTCTGCCGGCCGGAACTGGAAGCCAGGCCGTGGTAGCTGTCCTCGTAGGTGGGGACGCGCGAGGCCGGCACGTTGAAGCGCGCCATCAACTGCGTGTTGGCATGGCAACGCGAACAGGTGACTTGCGAAACATTCGCCAGATAAACCGTCGATTGGGGATTTCCGGGCGCCAGAATGCGGTGCTCGCCGTGGCAGTCCGTGCACGTGGCGGCTTCCGTGACTCCCGCTGCCACCGCCTGGCCGTGAATGCTCTCACGATAGGTATCGAAAACATTCTTGTGACACTGCGCGCAGGTGGACGCCACGTTCTGCTTCCAGATTTTCGAATGCGGGTCGGAGGCGGGAAGGATGTCGTGTACGCCGTGGCAATCGTTGCAGGACGCGGCTTTCAGGTTTCCCTGCTGGATCGCACGGCCATGT
>JBKQVI010000501.1:0-17002 GCA_052139985.1 Terriglobia bacterium | reverse complement strand
GGTCGATCTCGAGACCGTCTGAAGGCCCATTGAGCGATACCACCCGGAGCTGTTCTTCTGAGATGCCGTAGTTGGTGCCTAGACCTCGCAGGCCGACCCTAAACTTAATGTCGAATGGCTTCTTCTCAGGAGCTTCTGAGGGCAAACGGGTGGGCGTCTGACGGACCTGATCAAGCAATTGTCTGAAGCGGAACTCAATGCGAACTTGGTTGGAGGAATCGAACCCGAAGGCAATGTTGCGAAAGCCACCACGCTTGTTGACGCCGAGATTCAACTCGCCCCGCCCCGCCTCAGCCATCAGCTTCAGGAGATCGATCAAGTTCGACTTCCCGCCCCCGTTCGGACCAATCAGGACGGCAAGGCGCGGCATTTCCAGCTCAACCTTTTTGAAGCTCCGAAAGCCCTCAATCTTGATGTAATCGAACATACTGGGGGTCCTTAGCTTTGTAGAGAACCGACCTGGAACGGATTATAGCACGCGTGGGCGCTCGTTCTCCGCTGTTTGCGCGGCCTGACAGGGAGCGTCAGCCCTGTAGGTCCCCAAGCTGAGCGCACGTGGTGACAGTAGATCCCTTTGAAAATTCCTGGCGGCTAAGTGTAGGGAAAGAAAGAAGGGTAAAGCATGAAGGTTGGAGCGGGGACCTGGCAGTCAGGAGTCAGAATTCAGGCTGCGGAAAGAGGAAGTTTGAAAGTTGAACTGAAAGTCAAGCGAACACCAGGCGGCCTTTGGGAGCCGGAACTGGGCGGCCAAGTTCCGTCGCGGTTTCGATCCATTCCTGGATAATCACTTCGACGTTCGCGAGAGCTTCGCGGTACGTTCTACCATCAGCCGCGCACCCGGGAAATTCCGGCGCTTCGGCCACAAATGCCTTGTCTTCCTCGCTCCAATAAATGATCACTTCGTATTTAGGCATCTCGATCGCCCCCCAACTTGTATTTTAGTATAACATGCCGGACTTGTTTCACCTGGTAGGCCTTGGCCTAGGGTGGTAGGTCAATCCGGAGTCGTAGCGGCGAGTTTACCTCGCCAAATGGCGGCGTAAAGCCGCCACCGGGGGAGTTTCTACGCTGCACGTTCAGCACGACCCCGGCGCCCGCGCGCGGAGTAGGTGGACCGGTTACAAATGCGGCGCCTTCGAAGGACATGCGACTCTTTCGCCCGGCTGTTATAATCGCGTGCACCGGGGGACAAGCGAAAGCCGAATGAGCACGAAGGAAGCCGCTTTCGCCGCAGAGGTCCATCCTCACGTTGTCGGGAGGTTCAGAGAATGAATCGAACCATCGCGATTTTATTGGCTCTCATTCCGGTCAGCATGGGTCTTGCGGACGCTCCGCCGCCGCTGCTGTTGCAGCACCCGACACTCAGTGCCACGCAGATCGCCTTCGCCTACGCGGGCGATTTGTGGATTGTCCCCCGCGAGGGCGGCGTGGCCACGCGGCTGACCAGTGGAGCCGGCGCCGTGTCGCGGCCGGTCTTCTCTCCGGATGGCAGCGAAATCGCTTTTACCGGCGACTATAACGGAAACTCCGACGTGTACATCATTCCCGCCCAAGGTGGCGAGCCGCGGCGGATCACTTATCATCCATCGCTTGACGCCGTGGTGGGGTGGACGCGTGACGGCAAGCAAGTGTTATTCGCCTCCAACCGCGACAGCTACGAAAGCTTCAGCCGCCTGTTCACGATTTCGCGCGACGGCGGGTTTCCTAGCGAGTTGCCTTTGCCCATCGCTGCCGAAGGTTCTTACTCGCCCGATGGAAGCCAAATCGCCTACGTGCCTCTCGATCACGCGTTTGAAATCTGGAAGCGCTACCGCGGGGGACGGACTTCCCCCATCTGGATCGCGCAGTTGGCGGATTCCCATATCACCAAGATTCCGCGCGAGAATTCCAACGACTTCAATCCGATCTGGGTGGATCACCGCATCTTCTTCCTGTCGGACCGCCAGGGCCCGATAACGCTATTCAGTTACGACACGCGCACCAAGAGCGTCACGCCCGCGGTGAAGAACGATGAGTTCGATTTCAAGTATGCCAGCGCGGGACCCGGGGCGATTGTAATCGAGCAGTTCGGCGCACTCTATCTCTCCGACCTGAAATCCGGCAAAGAGCACAAGCTCGACATTCGCGTCGAAGGAGACTTGCCCGCACTGCGGCCGCATTTCCTCAAAGTGGCGGGCAGAATCACCAATGCCGACCTTTCGCCCACCGGCAAACGTGCCGCATTTGAAGCGCGCGGAGAAATCGTAACGGTGCCCGAGGAGAAAGGCGACATCCGTAACATCACGAATACGCCGGGCGCCGATGAGCGCTTTCCCGCATGGTCCCCGAATGGTGACCGCATCGCGTATTTTTCCGACGAATCGGGCGAATATGCGTTGTACATCAAAAATCAAAATGGCCTGGGCGAGGCGCAGAAGATCGATCTCGGGATTCCTGGGTCATTCTTCTATTACCCGACGTGGTCGCCGGACGGAAAGAAGATTGCCTACACCGACAAGCGCTTGAACCTCTGGTACGTCGATTTGGAAAAGAAAACTCCGATGAAGGTGTTTCACGACCGCTTCACCGGGCCGCAGCAGATCTTCCGCGCAGCGTGGTCGCCGGATAGCAAGTGGCTTGCTTACACGCAGCAGGAATTGAGCCACATGCGCTCGGTGTTTCTATATTCGCTCGCGACGGGTGAGAGCCATCGTGTCACGGACGGCATGAGTGATTCGTTTTCACCGGTCTTCGACAAAGGCGGAAAGTATCTTTATCTATTGGCAAGCACCGATGCCGGCCCCACGCTCGACGAATCGATGATGAGCTTCAATCGGCCGGTGACCAGCAGTGTGTACGTCACTGTCTTGGGCAAGAACCTGCCCTCGCCCCTCGCTCCCGAGAGTGATGACGAGCAGGAGGCGAAACCCGAACCTTCCAAAAAGGATGAGGCAGCAAAAGCCACCGCTCCTCCCACCGTGAAAGTGGACTTCGAGAAAATCAGTCAGCGAATTCTGGCGCTGCCGATTCCGGCCAGAAATTATGCGGAATTGGCGCCGGGGAAGGAAGGCGAGCTCTTTATCGTGGAAAGTCCTGCCTTCCAGTCATTGAGTGGCCCGGAGACACTTACCGCTTACCGATTTGCTTTGAAAACACGCAAGACGGACAAGCTGCAAGAGAACTTGCTGGCCTTTTACGTCTCGGCCGACGGCGAGAAAATGCTCTACCGAACCGCCACGGGGAATGGCGCCGCTGCAGCCCCCCAAACGTGGTCCATTGGACCCGTTCCCAAAGCCGATAATCCCCCGGCGGCGAGTCCCGCCCCAGCACCGGCAGCGGCCAAGCCGTTGAATCTCGCCGCCATGGAAGTGCGCGTCGATCCGCCGGCAGAGTCGCGGCAGATGTATCACGAGGCTTTCCGGATCGAGCGCGACTTCTTTTACGATGGCGGCTTCCACGGACTCGATCTGATGGCCGCAGAGAAGAAGTATGAACCGTTCGTCGCGGGCGTGGGGTCGCGGGCCGACCTCAATTACATTTTCCAGGAGGCGATGGGCAATCTCACGGTGGGGCATTTGTTTGTAAGCGGAGGCGAACGTCCGGAAGTCGAGCCGGTCCCGGTTGGGTTGCTGGGCGCCGACTATCGAATCGAAAACGGCCGGTATCGCGTTTCGCGCGTCTATGACGGCGAGAATTGGAACCCGCAACTGCGCGCGCCACTGACGCAGCCCGGCGTAAACGTTGTGGAGGGAGAGTACCTGCTCGCTGTCAACGGTCACGACGTAACCGGCAGCAGCAACGTCTACAGCTTCTTCGAAATGACCGCAAATAAATCCGTGGTCCTGCGTGTCGGGCCGAATCCCAATGGCTCCGGCTCGCGCGAGGTGACGGTGGTCCCCATCGCGAGTGAAACCACGCTGCGCAATCGCGCTTGGGTCGAGGGCAACCGACGCAAGGTGGATCAGCTCAGCCACGGAAAGCTGGCTTACATCTATTTGCCGGATACCGCGTCGGGGGGATACACCTCTTTCAACCACTACTTCTTCTCGCAAGCAGGAAAGCAGGGAGCGGTCATCGATGAGCGCTTCAACCACGGCGGCACCAACACGGATTACATTCTCGACTACCTGCGCCGGACTCTGATGAACTACCGCACCACGCGCGACGGCGAGGATATGACCACTCCCGTGAGTTTGATCTCGGGACCCAAGGCGATGATCATCAATGAATACGCGGGCTCCGGCGGCGACGCAATGCCCTGGCATTTTCGCCAGGCCCGCATCGGGATCCTGGTGGGAAAACGTACCTGGGGCGGCCTGGTGGGATTCTTCGGGCCTTTCGAATCACTGATGGATGGGGGCGTGGTGACCGCACCAAGCCGGGGGTTCTGGACGCCGAATAATGCCTGGGAGGTGGAAAACCACGGCGTCGCGCCGGACGTCGAGGTTGAATTCGACCCCCAGGCCGTGCGCGAGGGGCACGACCCCCAGTTGGAAAAGACTGTCGAGTTGCTGCTTTTGGACCTCGAGAAGCACCCGCTGCCCGCCTACCACAAGCCGCCTTATCCGAATTACCATCAGGGGGCGGGGGGCGGGAAAGCTAGTCCCTCGAAATAGGCTGGGTGCTTGGAGGCAAGGAAAAGCCGCGGACCTACACAACAGGTCCGCGCTACGATTCTGCCGCAAGGGCGAGTCTGGAGCGCGCACCTCCAAATCGGCAATTAACGATCTGAGCTACCCCCGAATTCCGATCTCCTGCATCAGCTTGTCGGTTTCGCGATAGGCCTCTGTGACCCACTCGACGATCTTTTCGGGTTCGGGTGAATACTCGAGTTCGATACTGATGACGCCGTTAAATCCAACTTTCTTCAGTTGGGCAAGGTACGGCCGGAAGTTCACCACACCGCGGCCGGGGGGCAAATCGCCATGCTTGTTTCCGTCGCAATCGGAAAAGTGGGCGTGGGCAATTCGTCCCTGCAAGTTGGGTATTTCTTCCGGCGGCGTGTGGGCCAGGGCCAGGTGTGAGATGTCCAGATTCGCGCGCACGGCAGAATGGTGGACATCATCCATAAACGTCACCATTTTCCCGAGGGTATTGATGATGGATTGATGGAATGGCTCGAGTTCGATGGCGATTTCGAGGCCTAACCCCTTGGCGTAATCACCCAACTCAGACACGGTTTCCACGGCCCACTTCCATTGATCGCTGGGGGCAATGACTTCTTGCTGCCAGATGTATTCTCCCAACACCAGCAGCAAATTTTTGGCCTCAAGTTCGTAAACAAGCTCCAGATGCATCTTGGCGCGCTCCACGTGGAACCGCCGCACCGGACCGTTGAAATCGGCAATGCCCAGCGCGCAGCAGCAGACGCTGATGATGGGCAGACCAACTTCGCGGCAGGTGTCCTTGATCAGCTTCCGTTCTTTGATATCGATTTCCAGGGGATCGGCGAAAATGTCGATGGTGTCAAAGCCGATCTCTTTCGTTTTACGAATTCCTTCTGCGGTTCTCACCGGGGAACCCAACCAGGCTGAATTAATGAGTCCGAGTTTCATGCGTTCTCCTCCTTGATTTCCGCCGGTCGCACCGGACGATGTTGGTCGAGCGAGCGGTAGCAGGCTTCCACCAGCGCCACTGTGTTGAGATTGTCCCGGCCACTCAGGGCGGATTCGCGTCCCTCTTCCAGGCTGCACAGAAGTTCTCCCATGGTGCCCTCGAAGGCGTCGGGAAACCAGACCTGCGGCCAAGTGGGCGCGAACCAAGTGCCGGACTCTTGCTGAGCGGTGAACCGGATGGTGCTGGGAACACGGGCGGGATAGGCGGGCCAGCCGATCGTCCCTTCCGCCATTCCCGCGGTTCCCTCCACGCGCCATTTGATGTAGATGTCCGAAGCCCCACCCTCGCGTGCCGGTCCCGTCCACGTATCATCCCAGGCGGCGGCGCGCATGCCATTCGCGTACTCGAGAATATAAAGAACAATGCCGTCGCGGTGGGGAAAGTCCAATCGAGGGTCCTGCCGCGCGCTGACATACACAGACTCGGGGTCGCCGAAAAGATAGCGAAAGGAATCCAGGTGATGGATGCTCATGAAGGCCAGCGTCACCTTACCGTAATCCTTTGCCCAAGCCTGCCAGTGCGGGATGGCACGCATATCGATCGTTGCGAGCACCGGCTCTCCCAAGTATCCTCGCCTAAGAACGGTCTTCAAAGCGCGAATCGAATGATCGTAGCGCATGTTTTGATTGACCGAGAGTGGCACGCCTGCCCTTTCGCAAGCGACCACGATTTCTCGCGCTTCCCGGTAATTCATCGCCAGCGGTTTCTGCGCCTGGATCCCGCGAATGTGCTTGTGCTGAAGCGCCGCGTGCACAATGGCCGGTTGCGCGCCGGGAGGAACCGCGATGTCGAGAACCTCAATCCGGTCGTCCGCCAACAATTCCTGCCATGTGTTATGGACCTTGAGTATTCCCCGCAGTTCCGCTGTCGCGCGCGCCTGCTCGGTGTCCTTGGCGGCAATTGCCACCACATTGAAGCCCGCATTCTTGTAGGCAACGAGGTGAATATCGCGCATGATAAAACCCGCCCCTATGGCGCCAATTCGATAGTCCTTTTTGCGCGGAAGAACGGGCAGGTGCTCCAAATTCAGATCGATGTTCATTCGATAAGCTCCATGTGTTTCGCAGAACAAGCCGTCGAGGGCACAATTGCTCTAACTCGCCAGCCCGGTGATTTTACGCCCGCTCAACGGGGAAAGCACTGCCTTCTTTGCTGCCTCCCGCCTTTTCCGGATCACGCACTTCGGCATCATTCGGCACATCCGGGGAGTGCTGCCTTTGATATACTCCCGCTTGCCAGCCCGAAAAAAACAAGTCAGGAGGACTCGATGAATTCTAAGCCATGTTTGAGAATACCGCGCCTGCTGCTCGTAGCGCTTTTTTTCACGGCGCTATGCGCAGGAGCGATCGGGGCGCCTCCACCCGCGCCGCAGGCCACGAAGAGCGACCAAGTCACATTTGTTCACTGCGGAACGCTGATTGACGAGGTGTCGGACCAGCCGCGCCACAATGTGCTCGTGGAGATTGCCGACGGCAAGTTCCGCGCCGTGACGAATTACACTCCCGGCTTTGCCAAGCCCGCAGGCGCGGCTTTCATCGATCTTGGGGGTGAAACCTGCCTTCCCGGTCTCGTGGATTCGCATACGCACATCCTTCTCCAGGGCGACCAGAAGCCGGGGCAGTACGACGAGCAGATTCTGAAGTGGTCGCTGCCTTACCGGACAATCTGGGGAACGCAAGCGGCACGCCGCGCCCTCGAGTACGGATTTACGACAATCCGTGATTTGGAAACCGAGGGTGCTTATTATGCGGACGTTTCCGTGCGCGACGCCATCAAACAAGGCGTGATTCCTGGGCCGCGCATGTTTGTGGTGACGCGCGCGCTCGACGTTACCGGCGCCTATGAAATCCTCGGCTATGACCCGGCTCTGAAGCTGCCGCACGGCGTCCAGGTGGTGGACGGACCTGACGAATGCCGCAAAGCCGTGCGCGAGCAGATTGGCAATGGGGCTGACTGGATCAAAGTTTACTCCGACCAGCGTGTTTCCACCGCCGACGGTATCGTGCACAGCATCCCCACTTTTACCGCCGAGGAGTTCCACGCGATTGTGGATGAAACGCACCGCGAACATCACAAGGTGGCGGCGCACGCGATGGGATTGGAAGGCGTCCACAACGCACTGGAGGCGGGCGTGGATACTCTCGAGCACGGCGCCTACATTTCGGACGATGATCTGAAAACGATGGTGGCGCATGGAACCTGGTACGTGCCTACGCTCTATATCTTCGTTTATGCCGATGAAATCCATCAGGCAGCGGGCTTTCCCGGATGGAAAGGTGGGGTGGAGATCCACGCCGAGACGTTCCGGAGGGCGCTTAAGGCAGGAGTGAAGATTGCTTTCGGCACCGATGTGGGCGGCTTTGAGTGGACCATTAACCCCGCGAAAGAGTTTCCGCTGATGGTGAAATACGGCATGACGCCGGCGCAAGCCCTCCATGCGGGCACAGTCTCTGGCGCGGAATTGGTCGATATGAAGGACCAGATTGGTTCGGTGGAGGCAGGTAAGCTTGCGGACCTTGTCGCCGTCTCAGGCAATCCTCTGAGTGATATCAGCGTTCTCGAAAACGTCAACTTCGTGATGAAGGAGGGAGTGGTTTACAAGCCGCCAAAAGGGAATTAGCTGCGAGCCGCCGTACCACGCACCGCTCTTCCGGGGTTGGGCTGAGCGTTCGGGCGTCGTATAATTGTCGGCTTAATGAAAGGAGAAGGTATGGATCGCCCAACGGCGTGGGAGCTCCTTTGTGAGTACACGAAAAACGAAAGTTTACGGAAGCACGCGCTAGCGGTTGAGGCCTGTGTTCGCGCCTATGCCCGCAAGTTCGGCGAAGATGAGGAGAATTGGGGAACGGTAGGCTTGATCCACGATTTTGATTACGAAATCTATCCGAACGCTCCCGATCACCCGCTAAAGGGAAGCGAGATTCTCAAGGACAGAGGCGTTTCGGAAGACGTGCGACGCGCCATTCTCAGCCACGCCGATTACACTGGCGTTCCTCGCGACACGCTTCTCGCCAAAACGCTCTTTGCCTGTGATGAGGTGGCGGGATTCATCACCGCATGTTCGCTCGTCCGGCCCGACCGGATTGCCAGCCTGGAAGCGAAGTCGGTGCGAAAGAGGATGAAGGACAAAGCCTTTGCGCGCTCTGTCAGCCGCGAGGACATTACCAAGGGGGCCGAGGAGTTGGGCGTTCCCTTGGACGAGCACATCACCTTCTGCATAGCGGCTATGCGTGATATTGCCGATCAGCTAGCTCTTGCCCCGGCTGGCGGGCCGTCCTCTACATCGGTAAGCACATAGGCCGCTGCCGTAATCTTGCCCGGCGAATCTGGCTCACAACTTCACCTGCTGAAGATAAGTCGGCACTGTAACGTCCCAGTGGAGTTCCTGGGTAATGCGCTGCCGCAACGCTTCGCTGGCCTTGGGCTCACCGTGCACCATAAAGGTCCGGCCCGGCGCCTTGCTAAAGCGCTCGAGCCACGCAAGGATTTCCCCGTAGTCCGCATGGGCACTCAGGTTCTCAATGCTCTCGATGCGCGCCCGCACGTGCACCTCGTGGCCGTACATTTTCACGGTCTGGGCGCCCGATTGGATGGCCCGCCCGCGCGTTCCCGCCGCCTGGAATCCTACAAAGAGTATGGTGTTGCGATGATCCGGCAGACAGCGTTCCAGATGGTGTAGCACGCGGCCGCCTGTCGCCATGCCGCTCGCCGAGATGATAATCGTCGGGTAGTGTGCGTCATTGAGCTGCTTCGACATTTCCACGGTCCGGTCAAAGTGCAGATTGGGCGGCGAAAAAGGCTGGATTCCCTGCTCTTCCATGGCGTCCAATTCGAGGCTGTGGTCCTCTTTGTGCTTTTCGTAAAGATGGGTGACGTCGATCCCCATAGGACTATCAACGTGGATTGGCAGCGAGTGCATCTTTTTGTCTTCAATCAGTTCGCGGAAAAGAAAGAGCAGCTCTTGCGTGCGTCCGACGGCGAAAGAGGGAATCACCAGTGTCCCACCGTGACCGGCAGTGGTCTCCACAATCGACGTCAGCCGCGCGCCAACGTCCTCCTTTGGATGCAACCGGTCGCCGTAGGTGGATTCCAGCAGCATGTAATCGAACCCGTCTTCAGGCACCGACGGCTCGGGAATAACCATCTGCGGAAAGCGCCCCAGGTCCCCTGAGAAGAGCAGCCTCTTGGCGATGCCGTTTTCGCGGACGGTGACTTCGATCATGCGCGCGCCCAGGATGTGCCCCGCGAAGAAGCTGCGGATGCTGAAGTTCGGCGAAATCTCCAGCGGCTCCTGAGCGTTCACCGCTCGAAAGTATTCAAGGGACTTGATGGCCTCTTCGTAGGTATAAAGCGGCAGAGCCGGGGAGTGTTTGCTGAACCCTTTCTTGTTGGCGAAGTCCGCGTCTTCTTCCTGCAAATGTCCGGAATCCGGCAGCACGATTTTCGCCAGGTCCACGGTGGCGGAAGACGTCAGAATCTGGCCGCGAAAGCCATCCTTCACCAAACGGGGAACATAGCCGATGTGGTCGAGATGCGCGTGCGTCAGCACGAGCCATTGAATGCTGGCGGGCGGAACGGGCAGCGGATTCCAGTTGCGCAGCCGCAGCTCCTTATCACCCTGGAAGAGTCCGCAATCCACCAGCAGGCGTTCGCCGCCAGCCTCCAGAAGATACTTTGAACCCGTAACCGTGCCGGTCGCGCCGAGAAAAGTTAGAGTGGCCATAGGTTTTCAGATTGTCGGGAGATCGAGATGTTTCAACTCTGGACTGGGGAAATCTTTACGATTGCCCGTAGCGAGGCGAAGGTCGTACACGAGAGCAGTCGCTGCGATAATGAAGTCGCTGATGTCAATCGTCACCCCCTTGCGTGCCCAGTCATACTTCAGGCTACCCGCCAATCGTGCAATTTGCTGGGTAACCTCGATGCAGGCAAAGTTTTCGAGATACTCTTCCGTCTCAACACGCTCGGTCGGTCTCATCCCCGCATAGATCTCCGCCACAGTGAGGGAAGAACACACCAAGGCGTCGCCAGCTTGGTTTCTAAATTCCAGGAACTCGTGCCGGCCACCCCGCATCCGAAGGGCGTCGATGATTACACACGTATCAAGAAGTATGGTCATTCCGGGATTTACCGGTCCGCCTTCTAAAGCCCTCTTCCGCTTCAGCACGGAGTTTGTTTACCCATGCGGCGGCACCTCCCGCCGCGTCGATTTCTGGGTGGTCCTCAGGCTTCCACGTGGGTGTCCGTCTCCTCAAAATCTCGGAGAGGCGTCGACGTCTTTCTTCTTGGCGGGCAGTGTCGGCAAGCCGGGCGCGAATCGGGTCGCTATCGGTAGCGACGACGGGAGCCTTCTCTGGTCCAGTCTGGGTTTGCGGCCCAGAAGCGAATGGGCCATAACATAAAGCGTCACTTACCATAAGAATTTCGCCGTTCATCGAAATCTACTCCTCTTGTTGATCAACAACAAACTGCATGGCCGCCAATGAGATCGGTTCCGAATTCTCCACCACCTGCACCAACTCGAAGCCGTACACTCCCGGAGCGAAACGACCTGTACCGAGTGCCCAAACGCCTTGCACGGGACCAGACTGGGAGAACGAATCGCGCCAATTCATAACCTTGGGAGCCCCGGGAAGTACGGGATCATTGATCCGGAGAGTCACTGAGCAAGGCTCTTCAATGAAGATCTTATAGTAAACAAAGAAATTCTTTTCATTTGTTCGAGCTCGCGGAACGACGATCCTGTCGAACAAACCTTGCAGCGTTACCTTCCCGTCGCGATCTTTGGTCGCATTCTCGCACAGCAGGAACGCCAACACCCTGCATTTCGCCATATCGCAACCATACCAAATTAGGCGGGTGCTATCAAATCACCACCGACTCCCGATACTCGCCGAAGACCCGGCGCAGGGCGTCGGAGATTTCCCCGACGGTAGCGTAAGCCTTGACGGCGTCGAGGATGGCCGGCAACAAGTTGCGATCTCTACGCGCGGTTTCCTCGACTGTTCGAAGGGTTGCCTGCACGCGCGCAGCATCGCGCCGGGCGCGGAGGTTCGCCAGGCGCTGTACTTGGGTGCGCTCGATTTCAGGATCAATGCGGAAGGGAAGTAGCGCAGGGCCCGCAGTTCGGCCCTGCGGCTCTTCGCTGCCGGATGAGGTCGCTTCCTCCACATACTGATTTACGCCCACCACCACACGATCACCCGTCTCGATGGATTTCTGATATTCGTAGGCAGCCTGTTGGATCTCGCGCTGCACGTAGCCCGCCTCGATGGCGCGCACCATTCCGCCCATCGCCTCGATCTTGCGTAAGTATTCCCGGCCCTGGGTCTCAATCTCATCGGTGAGTTTCTCGATAACGTAGGATCCCCCCAACGGATCGACGGTATTGGCCACGCCGCTTTCGGCTGCGAGTATTTGTTGCGTGCGCAGGGCCAGCAGCGCGGAATCCTCCGTGGGCAAGGCCAGCGCTTCGTCGCGAGAATTGGTGTGCAGCGATTGCGTCCCGCCCAGCACCGCCGCCAGCGCCTGCAGCGTCACGCGCACGATATTTACGTTCGGCTGCTGCGCGGTGAGAGTGGAGCCGGCGGTTTGCGTGTGGAAGCGAAACATATACGACCGCGGGTCCTTGGCTTTGAATCGTTCCCGCATGATGCGCGCCCACAGCCGCCGCGCGGCGCGGAACTTGCTGATTTCTTCCAGCAGATCGTTGTGCGCGTTCAGGAAAAAGGAGAGGCGCGGCGCGAATTCATCCACTGTCAAGCCCCGTGCCAGCGCCGCTTCCACATAAGCGATGGCATTGGCCAGGGTGAAGGCCACTTCCTGCACGGCGGTCGAGCCTGCTTCCCGGATGTGATATCCGCTGATGGAGATGGTATTCCACTCGGGAGCGCGCTGGCGGCAGAAAGCAAAGATATCAGTCACGATGCGCAGGGCGGGGGCGAGAGGATAAATGTAGGTTCCGCGCGCAATGTATTCTTTTAGAATATCGTTCTGAACCGTCCCCGACAACCGGTTGAGATCCGCGCCTTGCTTTTCCGCCACGGCAAAATAGAGGGCAAGCAGGATCGCCGCGGTGGAGTTGATGGTCATCGACGCCGAAATGCGCTCAAGAGGGATTCCCTCAAAGAGAATTTCCATATCCTCGAGCGAATCGATGGCCACACCCACCCGGCCCACTTCACCACGCGCGAGCGGGTGGTCAGAATCAAGGCCAATCTGGGTGGGAAGGTCGAAAGCGACGGAGAGGCCGGTTTGCCCTTGTGAAAGGAGGTAACGGTAGCGCGCATTTGATTCGCGCGCCGACCCGAAGCCCGCGTACTGGCGCATTGTCCAGAGGCGCCTGCGGTAAAGCGACGGGTATATGCCGCGGGTGTAGGGATATTCTCCCGGATAGCCCGCCTGCTGCTCGTAGTCCCAGCCTGCCAAGTCCTTAGGCTTGTAAAACCCCTCCAGCTCAAGCCCCGAGCCGGTCACGAATTTGGCTTTTAGCTCCTTGTTGTCCTGCATAAGTGCTAGCGCAGGGCCCGCACTCCGGCCCTGCGGCTTTTCCTGGTTTCCTTGCAGAACCGCAGGGCCGAAGTGCGGGCCCTGCGCTACAATTGCTGCGGCGCGGTTACCGCACGTTTCGCGCCTTTACAAACGAGTAAAGGCATAGGATCGCCAGGAATACGGTGAGCCCCCCATATAGCTCGAAATAGAGCAAGCCGGATTCAGGAGTTTTCCGATAATCTTCCCACTCGATAAAGGCCTGGGACGCGACCGCAAGAGTCAAGACCATAAAGGCCAGCCCGATCAGCATGTGAAACAACCGCTTCGCGTTGAGAAACCAATAATGCAACAAACTTCCGAGTCGACTCAAAACCTTCCCTTCCTATCCAGCGAGGGCCATTCTAATTCCCCGAACGTTATCGTAAGGACAAACGGTGGCGCAGTCAAATACCGGCAAGCCTCTCGCAGGAGTTTCGGCGCGCCCACACCCATCCACGCACGAATTAAACTTGGAAAGCCGGTTTGCTTTCATGCTCTTATGCAGCGCCGCGGGTTTCGCCTTGACGTCAGTGGGCGGCAATCCTAGAATTGAGCTTGCATGCCAGCCTTCAGCAATCAGGTGAGCCTTGGAGTTAGACGACAATTTTAAGCGCTTAGTCAAGGAATTGGGCGACGCCATCAACGAATCCCTTTCCGATTCCGACCGAATTGCCGACGTCATGTCGCGCATCCGCAATGCCGGTTACGACCTCTTCCTGGTTCTGGAAGTCACTATCGGCTTCAACAAGCGAGGTGAGGTGAACCTGGTGCATCGCCAAAAGCTCAATGCCGATGCCCGTCCCGATCCCGAGTTCCACCTGACAACGCAAGACACCCAATTTCTCCGCGCCCTGAAGATCGTCGTAGACGAAGACCTCGAGCCCTAAAGCCCGTCTAATCTGGTACGATCACGCCTATGCGAATTTGCCGAAGGCTTTTTCTCCTTATTGCAGTTGCCGGGTCCGCATACGCCCAGGACCTCAGACCGGTTGCAGATCGTCTCGCGGCGCAGAACGCCCTTTTCGACGAGCAATACGAGTCCGACCTCCGCAGCTTCCCCGAGCGCGCGACGGCGTTCGGCGATTATCGCTACAACGATAAACTGGGGGAATACTCACTCGCGGCCATCGCCCAGCACGAGCAAACCGACCGGACTTACCTGAGCCGCCTCCAGACCATCGCGACCGCCGGCTTTTCCGATCAGGATCAACTCTCCCACGACCTCCTCATTCGCGTTCTCCAGCAGCGCATCGCCGACTTCGACCTGAAAGAATATGAGATGCCGGTCAACCAGCAGAATGGCATCCACACCCATCTCGCCGATCTGCCTTTGTCTGCTCCCCTTGATTCCCTGAATCACTACGAAGACTACATCGCGCGGCTCCACCAGATCCCTCGAGTTCTCAGCGAGACCACGGAGGTTCTCCGCGCCGGCATGAAGGACAACCTCATGCCCGTCCGCTTTCTGCTCGAGAAACTTCCGGTTCAGTGCCAGGGAATTATCGATGCCGATCCCTTCCTCATTCCAACGAAGAAGTATCCCGCAGGTATTTCCCTAGAAGATCAGAGGCGTCTGACGCAGGAGATAACGGCCGCCATTGAAACCGATGTCCTCCCCGCCTACAAGAGCTTCGCCGCCTTCCTACGCACGGAATATGCTCCTCAGGGCCGCACGGTTCTTGCCGTCACCTCTCTGGCCGATGGGGAGAAGCGCTACCAGAACGACATCTACGGCCGCACCACCACACGCATGACGCCGGACGAGATCCACCAGCTCGGTCTTCGCGAGATGGATCGCATCGAGGCCGAGATGACCGAGGTCGCGAAAAAAGCGGATTTCGCCGACCTTGCCTCATTTCGGGCGTCCCTGAAAGGCAATCCCCGTTACATCCCGACTTCGGGGGAACAGATTCTCGACGATTTTCGCCGTTACATCGCCCAGATGGAGCCCAAACTTCCCGAGCTATTTACCCTGCTTCCCAAGTCCCCGGTCACAGTCGAGGCAATCCCCGCCTTTGAGTCCGCGACCGCGACTCATTATATGATCGGTACGGCGGACGGCAAGCGCCCCGGGCGCGTGGTGGTCGCCACCTCCAACTTCGCTCAACGGTCCCTGATTGACGATGAGGCGATTGCTTACCACGAAGGCATCCCCGGCCACCACATGCAGCTCTCCGTGCAGCAGCAGCTCGCAGGCCTGCCCAAATTCCGCCTGCATGGCCTTGGGTTCAACGCTTATACCGAGGGTTGGGCGCTGTATGCCGAACAGCTTGGTAAAGAGGTTGGCTTCTATCAGGACCCTGTATCGGACTACGGCCGGCTTTCGTCCGAACTCTTCCGCGCCGTCCGGCTGGTGGTTGACACCGGCATCCACTCTCAAGGTTGGACGCGCGATCAGGTGGTGGACTTCATGCGGAAATCGGGCGCGGCCGACGAGCCGACCATTCAGTCCGAAACCGACCGTTACATCGCGTGGCCCGCGCAAGCCCTCAGCTACAAACTTGGCCAGCTCAAATTCCGCGAACTCCGCGAACGCGCCCAGAAAGAACTCGGGCCTAAGTTCGACCTTCGCGCTTTCCATGACGAAATGCTCGATGGCGGAACCCTGCCCCTCGACCTGCTTGAAGCCCGCACCGACAAATGGATTGCCGAACAGAAATTAAAGTGACCGAGCGAGCGCGTCAAACGAACTTATACCGACCGGGCACGGCAACCGGCGGCACATCCATAACAACTTTGTAGTCGAAGGCCTTGGGCACGAGATCCTGTTGGGAGGCCATCGCCTGATCCCAGGTAATCTCCTCGCCGGAATACGCCGCCTCGCGGGCCATGATGCAGGTCAGCGTGCTCTCCGCCACTTGCACGCCCTCGTTCACGTAAGGAACGTCGCCCCGAATGCTGGCCACCAACCTCATGTGCTCCTGGACGTACGGGTCCATGCCCTTCGAACCCATGTCCGTGCCATCGCTGTGCCCTTTGGTGCCGACGACGGTATTCCAGACTTTGCGATATCCCCCTTTGGGATACTGTCGGCACGCGCTGTACAGGTGCACGCCATTCGGGTACACGTAGTCGGCGGTCATGTGGTCGTAGATGTTGCCGTATAATTCCTCGCGAGGGCGCCAGGCCACTCCTCCAGAGGCCACCACGCTTGCGGGATGGCTGCCCATCACCCAATTGCAAAAATCGATGGTGTGAATGTGCTGCTCCACCATCTGGTCTCCGCAGATCCAGACAAATGAGTACCAGTCGCGATGCTGCCACTCCATATCACCCCAGGCCGGATCGCGGTGGTCAACGTGTAGAACCGGTCCGCTGAGGTAGCTGGCGCTTAGGGCCGTAACGTCGCCAATGGCGCCGTCGCGTATTTTCGCCACGGTTTCCACAAACGCTTTGTCCGAGCGGTGATTGGTCCCGGCGACGACGGTCAGCTTCATTTCCCGAGCCTTCTGGACGGAATCGAGAAAGCGGCGTGTTCCCACGGCGTCGGTCGCGATCGGCTTTTCGGTGAAGATATGCTTTCCACCGTTGACCGCGGCTTCGAACTGCGCGGGCCGATGGCCGGGAGGAGTGCACAGCAGCACGAAGTCCACTTCGGAGGCGATGACCTTGCGGTAGGCCTCAAACCCCACAAAGCAATGGTCCGGATCTACCGTGACGCGCTTGCGAATCGACTCCACCAACTCCGCCAGGGGTTGGCCCGTAAAGGCCGCGGCGTTTTTCGGACTTGCCTCGGCCAGGAACTTGGGATCGCGCAGCCGGGTGAGGGAAGTCTGAAGCTTGTCGTCAAAGATGTCGCCCATAGCCACGAGTTCGACGTTGGGATCGGCACTCAGCAGGTCCGCCGCTGCGCCGGTACCGCGTCCACCGCAGCCTA
>JBKQVI010000500.1:0-4520 GCA_052139985.1 Terriglobia bacterium | reverse complement strand
ACTACCGCACCGGAAGATTGCTGTAGTCACGCGCAAAAAACTGCCCGAGCGCCGCAAACCTCGTTAGCATGCAGCAACTTGCACGTAAAATGTCACTCCGACTCCATGGTGAACACCCGTTGCAAGCAGCACAGTAAACGCCAGTACTTGGATGTTCAAGGTGACAGCGTTGCCGGGTGGTAGCTCGACCGGGTTTACACTCCGAAAATAGGCGACGCTCGCCGCCGCTAACCCTGCTCCGAATACAGCTCCCAAAACTGAAAGCAACAGGCTCTCCGTCAGTAACTGCCGCACCAGCCGGGCGCGGCCGGATCCAAGAGCAGCGCGGACCGCCAACTCTCTCGCTCTGTCCGCGGCGCGGCCCAGCATCAAATTGGCCACGTTCAGGCAGGCAATAAGCAATACCAGCGTTACCGCAGCGAGCAATGCCAGAAGGCCTGTTCGCAGGTTTCGACCGGCGAGCCAGGTGAACTCCGACTGCAAGTCGTACACGACCGGCACGAAGTTTGTCACCCAGCTACTCGCCGGGACCTCCCGCACGAATTGCCGATGCAGCACCGTGAGCTCAGCCTGGGCCGTGGCCCGTGTCAGTCCCGGCGTGAGCCGCCCGAAGACGCCGACCACGGAATCGAGCGGGTGGAGAACGTAATCGCTGTCCGGCGTGATCAGGGTCCAGAGGCTCGTTTGCCGGGGATAGAAATCGAACCCTTTCGGCATGACGCCGGCTACGGTACAGGTCTTTCCGTCAAGGCTTAACGTGCCACCCACGACATCATGGTCGGCCCCAAGTTGGCTCTGCCAGAAACTGTGCGCCAGGACCACGGTGCAACCATTTTTCAGGTCTTCGTGCTGGAATGTCCGCCCCTCCGCCGCCGAGACACCGAGAAGAGAAAAGATGCCTTCGGTTGCCGGTATGGTGAGGGCGCGCAGTGGCTTCCCATGCCATGCCAGCGTTTGGCCGGCGCGCGCCCAGGTGAGCGCCTCGAGTTGCTCAAAACTCCGGCTCGACTTTTGCCAGTTCTGGAATTCGCGAAAGCTATCGAACGACTCGGATTGTCCGAACCGCCCGGGCTTAGCCTGCCAGACGACCGCCAATCGATTCGGATCCCGGTACGGGAGCGGCCGGAGCAGTACGGCGTCAACAATGCTGAAGATTGCGGTATTGGCGCCAATGCCGAGCCCAAGCGTTAGAACGACCAGCGCGGTGAAAGCAGGCTTCCGGGCCAACATGCGCAGAGCGAAACGAAGGTCTTGACATAGCGTTTCGACAGAATTCCATCCCCACATTTCGCGGCTCCTCTCTTGCAGGAGCGTCACATTGCCGAATCGGCGTAACGCGGCATAGCGAGCTTCGTCGGGTGCCATGCCCGATTCCCGGTTCTCCCGCTCCTCCATGGCAAGATGCGAACGAATCTCCGCATCGATGTCGTCCACCGGCTTAGAGCGGCGAAACAGAGCAGCGAGTTTGGCAAGCTCGCGATGCCAACGCATGGTTAGCACTCAGTGGTTAGCTATCAGCCTTCAGCAACCGCCCGCCAGTTCGTTGCGACGAGCCCCAAGCGGAAGTAGCGCGGACCTGCTCTTTAGGTCCGCGGCTTTTCCCTGCCTCGCGCGTGAAGAGCCGCAGACCTTGGCAAGCAGGTCTGCGCTACACCGCTAGTTCGATCACGGCCCCACAGCCTGCTGGCCGCTAGCGACTTACCACTAACCATTGCCTTACTCATACCGCAGCGCTACCAGCGGATCGACCTTCGTTGCCCGGCGGGCGGGGATGTAACTGGCTACCAGCGCCACGCTTAACAGGATCAGCGAAACCGCGGCGAAGGTCAGCGGGTCGGTGGGTTTGACGCCATACAAGAGGCTGGCCAAAAAGTGAGTACCCCCCAGCGCCGCGGAGATCCCAATCCCCACTCCAAGCAAGGTTAATTTGACGCCTTGGCCGACTAGGAGTTTCAGCACATCCGCGGGCCTGGCGCCCAGGGCCATGCGAAGACCCACTTCGTGAGTGCGCCGGCTGACGGTGAACGAGACTATTGCATAAAGGCCCACGCTGCCCAGGACGAGCGCCAACACGGCGAAGGCCGCCATCAGTAGCGTAACGAATCGCGGTGAGGCGAGGGAATGGCTGATGGCTTGGTCGACGGTTTGAAAGTTAGCGATGGCAAGGTCTCGGTCGAGGGACCGGACACTGGCCCTGAGAGTCGAGGCGAGACCGGCGGTCTTGCCCGGCGCGCGTACTGCGACGGTCAGCCAACGGCCCAACTCGGATGTCCAATGGCCGGGAAGCTGAAGGTAAGGCTGGTAGGTGTGGAGCGCTGTCGGCTCGCCCAACTTAAGTTGTTTGACGTCGCCCACAACTCCCACGATGGTCAGCCAGGGGTCATGCGATTGAGGGGGACCCCACTTTAATCTCTTGCCGAGGGGGTCTTGTCCGGGCCAGTAGCGCCTTGCCACAGACTCACTTATAATGACGACCGGCAGCGAGCCTTGCCGGTCCTGTTCCGTGAAGTATCGGCCGCGGATCAGAGGAATCCGCAGAGTCTGGAAGTAGTCGCCCAACACCAGCGCGTGCCAACTGTCGGGTCTCCTCTCGCTCGCCCCACTCACATAGCCTTCCGGGGTGAAGACATGGTCCCAATTGGTGTTGACCATCGGCACGCTCGTGCCAGCTCCGGCCCTATCGACCCCCGGCAGATGCTGCAAGCGATCGAGAAGACCTTGGTAAAACGCCAGGACTTCCTCGCCACGGTGGTACTTCGCGTCCGGCAAATCCAGGGACATGGTCAAGAGGTGTTCCGTCTGAAAGCCAGGCGCTGTCTTGCTGAGAAGGCTGAAGCTTCGGATTAGCAGCCCAGCCCCCACCAGCAGCACAAACGCCAGAGCTGCCTCCGTCACGACCAGGGTCGATCGAACCGCGCGATGGTGGATCGTCTGTCCGGCGCCTGAGGCATTTTCCTTAAGCGTCTGATGGAGTCCGGCACTCGTTATGGCCAGGGCCGGGCCGACGCCGAACAGTATCCCCGTCAAAACCGACAGACCCAAAGTGAAGCCGAGTACGCTTGCATCAACGCCGACTCCTCCGATCACGGGCAATTCCGCCGGGCTGAGCGACACGAGAAGGTGCGTCCCCCACGCCGCGAGCAGCAAGCCCAGTCCTCCACCACAGAGCGCAAGCAGAGCGCTTTCGATTATGAGCTGACGCGCCAAGCGCCAGCGCCCGGCTCCCAGGGCCGCACGGACCGCAATCTCTTTCTGCCGGTTAGCGGCGCGAGAGAGAAGCAGGTTGGCAACGTTGACACACGCAATCAGTAAAACGAGGCCGACGGCCCCGAGCAAGATCCAGAGCAGCTTCGTGACGCGCCCGCTGACGGCCACGCGCAGGGGAAGGGTCACGGCTCCGATGCTAAATCCGGCCTTCATCGATTCCGGAATGGGGTAAGACTGAAAGATGCGCCGGGCAATCGCGTCCACATCCGAATTTGCCTGCGCCTGCGTCACCCCCGGTTTGAGGCGAGCGATGACCTCATAGTCGTAGTTGTCGCCGTAATCGGTTAATTCTCCCGAAGTCAAGGCGAGAGGAACCCAGAGGCTGGCCGGCTGCAAGGGCTCACTGTCGAGGGGAAACTCAAATCCTGCCGGCATGATCCCAATTACGGTATACGGCTGCCGGTCGAGCAGAATCGACTTTCCCAGCACCTCTGCTCTGCCGGCGAAATGGCTTTGCCACGTGCGATAGCTGAGCACTGCCACCAATCTTCCGGGGTGATCCTCTTCGTCTGTGAAGGTCCTTCCCAGCATCGGGGCAACCCCCAGGAGTGGGAACACGGATGGCGAAACACGAGTAACCGCAATGCGCTCCGGCTGAGTTCCACCAGAAAGCTCCATATGGAGCGGCTGGAATCCGGCCGCGGCGCTGAACGATTGGTTCTGCCGTTGGAAATCACCGATATCCGAAGCGGGAACGTTCAACGGTTCGGAACTGAATTCCGCCAACTTCTCCTTCACCAAAACCAACCGCTTCGCGTCGTGATAAGGCAAGGGTCGAATCAGCACAGCATTCATTAGAGTGAAAATTGCGCTGTTCGGGCCGATGCCCAGGGCGAGCGTGAGAATCGCAACAGCGGTAAAACCGGGGTTCTTCATCGACATGCGCAGCGCGTAGCGAAGGTCCTGCCAGAGCGTTTCGATGGAATTCCATCCCCACATTTCTCGGCTCCTCTCCTGCGTCAAGGTCACGTTGCCGAACCGGCGCAGCGCGGCATAGTGAGCTTCGTCAGGCGCCATGCCGGATTCGCGGTTCTCCTGCTCTTCCATTTCAAGATGCGAACGGATCTCTTCGTCGAGATCGTCCGCCGGCTTTGACCGGCGAAACAGTGCACGGAGTTTGGCAAGTTCATCCTCTTCTTGTTTGTGTTGCTTGTGTTGCTTGTCTTGCTCGTCTTGGTCTTGGAGGCGCTCTTCGCCTTCGCGCTCACCCGGCTGGCCTTCGCCGCCTTCGCCGGACCCGACACCCCGTTCAC
>JBKQVI010000499.1:0-30387 GCA_052139985.1 Terriglobia bacterium | reverse complement strand
GGCAAGGGATCTCACGTGGCGAGGTAAGGTGAGACGTATCATTCAGCGCCACGACGCGCCAAATTCCGTCCTGAAATTCGAAGGTATTGAGCGCCGCGTTATCCATATGCACCGCCTGACGGTACTCGGACAGGGGCACGCCCAGAAAGTGGCACGCGAGCAGGCGGCACACGGTCTTGTGGCAGACCACCATCACGTTGCCGGCCGGATGACTTAGCGCCACATCCCTTAGAAAGGGCATGACACGCTCGACAAGCTGCGCACCGCTTTCACCTTCAGGAGGCGCGAGGCTACCGGGGTCTCGCTTCCAGGCTTGGTAAATGGCGGGCCCAGTGCGCTCAATTTCCTCCAGGGTCAGCCCCTCCCAAGTGCCATAGTTCAGTTCGGTCAAACGTTCATCCACCACGGGCTCTCGTCCCATGACCTCACCAATAATACGGGCAGTCTCTAGTGCGCGCCGCAGGGGGCTTGAGTACAAACCGTCGATCAGAATCGATTTCGCGCGCAGTGCCAGTAACCGAGCCTGACGCCGCCCTGCATCCGATAGTGGGACGTCCGTGCGCCCGCAAAAGCGGCCTTCCGCGTTCCACTCAGTTTCGCCGTGTCGAATAAAGTAGAAAAGCGCCATAGTCTCGCGGAGTTCGCGATCGAGAATTTTAGCATGACCCTGCGAGGTAAACGTCGTCAACAACTCGGACGCCCTTTGCCCCTGGGCTTCACTCCGCTTCCACAACACAGCGGAAACCCAGTGTCCCAGCTCGATCCTTGCTCGGAGCGATCAGCAAATACTTGCCGTGCTCCGTGAGGTTGTAGGCTTGCGGGAAGTACCAAATCGAACCTTGAGGCTGATAGAAGCTCCCACCTTTCAAGATTCCGGCACGCGTGTGCTCATCTACGAATTCATCGGTCCACTGCCAGACGTTCGCCACCAGGTCCGTCACGCCAAACGGGCTAGCGCCTTGGGGATATGCGTCCACGTTGGCGGGCGCATCCATTTCACGCCGCTGGTCAGGCGGTCGAACGGCGGACGCTTCCCACTTGTTGCCCCAGGGATAGCGGCGGCCATCGGTCCCCTGCGCGGCATATTGCCACTCCCATTCGTGCGGCAGGCGCTTTCCGGCCCAGCGGGCGTAAGCTCGCGCGTCTTCGAGAGAAACCCACGTCACCGGCTTGTTTCCCCATTTCTCGGGATAGGCGCCGTTCTTCCAATCGCGCAAGAAATTATGGTCGTCGCGCGGATGGTAGCCGGTTGCATCCAGGAACTTCTTGAAATCCGCATTGGTCACAGGATATTTGTCGATGTAGAAAGACTTGATGTGCAGCTTGTGCTGGTGATAGCGGCGCGGCGCGTCCTCCCAAGGGTATTGAACATCAACCCCGACGTCGTTACCGCCCTCGATCATGATGCCGGCGGACTGAAACTCGAAGTCGGCTTCCGGAATCTTCACCATGCCCTGCGGCGCGGAAGTGGCGGATTTGGTGGGTGCGATCTCCACCAGTTGCTGAGGAAGAACTTTCCACTCGTGCGACAGCGACTGGAGGCGCGTACCGGCAAGTTCGTGCATCTCAGTGAGGAGCTTCTTCGTGCTGTCCGCCGCCGGAGTTCCATCCGTCGCCAGCACTGCGCCGAACCCATGGGCTTCGATATTAAAGCTCAGCGTGGCGGTGGAACCCTTCACCTCGGGCTTCAATTCCTCGCCGTGCCAAACGTCGTAGAAAGGCAATGCGCTCACGTTCGGAACGGTAATCTGAGGGCCTTCCACGTCGTAGTCGTTGCGGTTGACAAAGGTCCACAGGGTTTGCCCTCGGCCAGGGAACTTGCTGGCAAACACGCCGTAACGAAGCGTAGGAGTGTGAGGTTCCCAATCGGGGCTTATGAGCAGCGCGGCAAAGGCGCGCTCAATCTTCGCCACCCGCCGCAGCGCCTCGGCGTCACGCGGGGTGATCTGGTTCCAGATGCTCCAGATGTTTTCCCAGCTTTCGTAACCGACGCCGTTGAAGAAGGCGTACTGAAGATTATCGGTCTTGTCGCGGTTCCAGCGATCGCAGACGTTCACCATGTGCCGGGTATCCAGCCATTTGTAGCGGCTGATCATGGGCACAAAGGGATACTTCCAGTAACCCCAGGTCAGGTTGTTCCACTGGAGCGCCTCATCGGAGGGACCGCCCTCCGGCTCGAGCGCGATCGGGTGGCCCGTCTGGTCTGACGCGGTGCGGAAGGCGCGCGGAATGCCGTCAAGCGTGTCGCCATTGATACCATCCGCACCGATTTCGGCCATCGCCTTCGCCGTGGCTTCCCAATTCGGAATCCCGACGTCGCGCGTCCCCTGGTCCCACACCATTACGGGAAACAGAACCCGAACCCCGCGGCGATGAAAGTCATTGATCATCTGCCTCAGTCCCTCAACGCCACCCGGCATGTCGTGGAGCAGATCGTACTGATTACGATTGTCGATGCCGATGTTGGGATACGTGTGCCAAATCAGGACCGAGTCGATGCCGCCGTAGCGCTTCTCCAGGTCATCGAGATAGCGATCCACGGTGTATCTGCCCGCGACGGGATCGTAGAAATAGCGGTCCTCAATCATCATCTGGGGCTGAATGAAGGAGGACTGCGTCCACTTCAGCTCCGGCCGTTCGTACTCGGAGCCGTGATAACCCATGCGAATCAGGCGCTCGCGCCGCCAGTGCCGGACGTCCTCAATCCACGTCTGAAACGCTTCGACAGGATCTCTTATCTCGTCGCTGCGGTAACAGCACTGCCCGGAATCGGTCTTTGCATTGTCGGGTCCGGGGATTTGCTCATCTTGGGGCGAAAACTTCGTATCTTGCGCGAAGAGAAAGCCAGTGACAGTAAGAACAAAGAGCGCAGCACAAAGTACACGGACACGGGTCATAAAGAGTCCTCCGATTTGGTGTCGCGATGGATCATATACCGTTGCGGATCGTTTCCAAAAGAGTCATTTGTGAGTTGTCGAAAGGTGGCACAGGCATGGTGCCCGCGAAGGGACATGGGGAGGAGGGGAAAGAAGGTAAGCCAAAATCAAGGGAGGGTCGTCATCGGCGCCACAAATTCGAAGTGATGGTGGGGGAACGCTGCTTGCGTCCCGACATTTCATTTGGGTTCTTGTACACAGCGGTGTCAGAAGGTCATAAGGTATCGGTCAATCTCCCACTCGCTGACGCTCCGCTGATACTGCACCCATTCTTCGGTCTTGACCTCGACGTAGTACGAGGTGAAATCGCTTCCCAATGCTTGGGTGAGGACTGAATCCTTTTCCAGATGATGGAGGGCTTCACGCAAGCTCATGGGTAGCAGGTGAATCCCGCGGGAAGCCAGTTCGCTTTCCGGAACTTCGTACAAGTTGCCGGTGTTGGCGGGGCCGGGGTCCATTTTGTTTTCGACTCCGTCCAACCCGGCCGCAAGGAGCGCGGCAATCGCCAGATAGGGATTGGCGGCGCCGTCGATGGCGCGGTTTTCGATTCGCCCCGGCCCGGGAAGGCGGATCATCTGGGTGCGATTGGAAGGGCCGTAGGTAATGTAGACGGGCGCCCAGGTGGCTCCAGACCGCGGCCTTCCGGGTACCAGTCGCTTGTAACTGTTCACCAGCGGCGAGGTTATCGCGCAAAGACTGGGCGCGTGGTGCAGGACGCCCCCCATAAACGACCGGCCGAGGTGGGAAAGTCCGAATTCGGCGGTCTCATCCGCGAACAAGTTCTTGCCGGTTTCCGCATCCGCCAGGCTGAGATGAAAATGCGCGCCGTTGCCGGTGAGGTGGGCGAAGGGCTTGGGCATAAAGGTGGCCAACAAGCCGTGCTGTTCGGCGACGGTGCGAACCATCCACTTGAAGAACGTATGCCGGTCGGCGCTGGTCAGCGCGTCCGAGTAAAGCCAATTGATTTCGAATTGGCAGTTGGCGTCTTCGTGGTCGTTGGCGTAAGGGTCCCAGCCCATCTCCTGCATGTAGCGCATGAGATCGGTCATGATATCGAGGTTGCGATAGAGTGCGCGCAGATCATAGCAAGGTTTCCCGGCCGTATCGAGCGGGTCCCAAGGAAGGTAACGGCCTTGTTCATTCTTTTTCAGAAGCATGAACTCGGCCTCGATTCCGACGTGGAGAATGTAACCCTTTTGCCGAAGAATTTCGAGGTTATGCGAAAGAATGGTGCGCGGACAGTAGGGCCACGGGCGTCCGTTGACATGGAGATTGCCGGGAACCCAAGCGACATTCTTGCGCCAGGGCAGGATGGTGAGCGATTTGAAGTCGGGGATACTCACTACATCCGCATCGTGCGGGCCCTGGTTCAGATCGCCGGCGGCAAATCCCGCAAAGCCCGCCCCTTCCCGCTGCATCTCCTCCCGATGCGTGGCGGGGACAACCTTGGCCTTGGGGGATCCCGTCAATTCGACGAAGGAACAGAGGAAGAACTCAATGTCTTTTTCAGAAACCGGTGGGCCTGGGTGACTGTCCATGCACTCCTCCTCCTGTTGTTGGTGTTGTCGCGGCGATCTCCGATCGCCGTCGGCGGTCGGAGACCGCCGCTACAGCACCCGCATCTTCAGTTATGAAGAAACCGCGGCAGCGGCTTTTTCTCCCACCAGTTGTCCGGCCTCGAAGCGAGCCGGAGAGAAAGGCTCGATGAGCTTAGGCGTCTTGCCCGTGGCGATCAGTTCCGCCGTGCATTTTCCAGCGATGGGGGCCGCCTTGAACCCGTAGGTACCCCATCCTACGTCCATGTAGAAGTTCTGAACTTCCTGCGCCGCACCGATAATGGGAGCGTAATCGGGGGTCATGTCGCAGACCCCCGCCCACTGGCGCAGCACTCGGAGGCCGTGCAATTGCGGGAACAGCTCCAGGGTGTAGGTGGCCATCTGCTCGAGAGTCGGAAGTGTGCCCTTCATACTGTAGGACTGGTAGGGATCGATCTCCGCGCCGATAACCAGTTCCCCTTTGTCGGTTTGGTTCACGTAAACGTGCAGCGTGGCGGAAACGATAACCTTGTCAAGAAAGGGTTTTAGCGGTTCAGTAACACACGCTTGTAACGGATGACTGACGACCTGGAGCGGAACTCCCGCCATTGTCGAGATCGTGGATGCCCACCCGGCCGTGGCATTCAGCACCGCTCCGGCAGCGACTTCACCGCGGCTAGTCATCACCAATTGGACCTTGCCACCCTCGACGCGCATGCCGGTGACCGTCGTGTAAGGGTGAATTTCAATCCCCATGCGGTCGCAGGCGCGTGCCAGCCCCCACACCACGGCGTCATGACGGATGATCCCGCCGGGTGGGTGATATAGCGCGGCCAAGATCGGGTAGCGAGGCCGGCGGCTGAGGTCCATCGACGGCACGAGCCTTTGGATTTCTTCGGGATAAATCATCCGGCTATCGATTCCGAGCGCTTGGTTGTTCTCGGCCCGGATGCGCAGCCCCGTCACCGCCGAGTCCGTGTGCCCCAGTGTGAGGTGGCCGCATTGGCTGAAGAGCAAGTTCCACTCGAGCTCTCGCGAAAGGTTTTCGTAGAGCTTCACGGAGGCGTCGTAGAAAAGAATGCCTTCCGGCGTGCGGTAATTCGAGCGGATGATGGCGGTGTTCCGGCCGCTGCTGCCGTTGCCCAGGTACCCTTTGTCAAGCAGCGCGACATTGCGAATGCCGTGCTGTGAACCGAGGTAGTAAGCCGTGGCGAGCCCGTGCACTCCGGCACCTATAATCACCACGTCGTAGCGCGGCTTCAGCTCCCGCCGCTGCCACATGCGATCTTTTTTGAAGAGTTGGAGCATGATGGTTTAGCCCTGCACCAATTGCTGAGCTTCGAGCCCAAACGGAGCGATGTGGAATTCGTGCCCGGCGTGCAGCACCGACTCCCATACACTCTCGCCATACTCCCGGCTCACCAGCAGGTGGTAGGCTGGGATACTGCTCAAATCCTTGCGTAGAATGATGGCGTGAACGTGTGCCACGGTAGTTTGAGCGCAGGTGAGATTTTCCCGCAGGACCCTGGAAACATTAAGCGAGGTCAGCTTGCTGAGCACGTCACGGCTGCGAGGCCCGGCAAGCAACAAGTGCGCGTAGACGGAAGTCACCTCGGTTACGTAGAGAGGTGGAGGCAAGGATTGGTCGGCGCCGCTCTTCAGAATCTGTTGGAGTCGTTCTCTTACCCCGTCAGCCGGAGGTTCGCACGTCAGAAGATAATGAAGCCGTCCCAGCTCCCACGAGAACGCGTCCGCGACGACGCCGGGCGGGCTCGTCAGGCCGCGACCTTGCAGATCGAATTTCGCGACCCAACTCACATCGGCCAAGCCTACGGATTCACGCGTCCGTGTAGCTTCGTCGGTCGCGGCAGTGAAAAACGAGGGAACATTCCAGCCATGATGTTCGGCCATCGTGGCGCCGCTTTCGCGATGCATGTGGAACAACGCCGTTTGTTTAATGATGACCTCTTACATGCGCAATCGTGCGCCGTCCGGATCGTAGAACGCGTGCTCCGTGATCCTCGCGCGCGCCAGGCGTCCGCCCACGCGCACATCGACTTCGGCTCCCTCGCGGGCCATCTCCGCCGGCACCCAGGCCAAGCCGATTGCTTTTTGTTTGAGAGGAGAGAACCGAACGCTGGTCACTCTTCCGGTCAACCGGCCTTCCACCATGATCGCAGCACCATCCTCCGGCAAAACGTCTTCGTTCATGATGAAGCCCGCGAGCTTCTGCCGAGGCCGCTGGCCGGCAAGACGAGCGAGCGCTGTGCGGCCGATGAAGTCTTCCTTGTCGAGTTTTGGCGCCCAAGCCATTCCCGCTTCGAAGGGGTTAGTCAAGGCATCGCTGTCAACACCTACGATCACGTGCCGCTTTTCCAGGCGCAGAAGGCGTTGGGCTTCGATTCCGAAAGGCTTGATTTCAAATTTGGCCCCGGCATCGAGCAACGCATTCCAAAGGTCCGGGCCGGACTCGGCGGGAAAGTGGATTTCCCAGCCGGTTTCCCCCACGAATCCGATGCGCATCAAAATCGCTTCGACACCCGCCACTTGCGCGCTGCGGCATGCCATGTAAGGGAAAGCCTTGTTGCTCAGGTCACAATCCGTCAATTGCGTGAGGACCTCACGCGCATTCGGCCCCGCAAGGTTCACCGCGGCGAGGCCCGCCGTAAGGTTCGTGATGTGGACGTCCCAGCCCGTTCCGACCAGCCACCACTTCATCCATTGCTGCACGAAATCCAGATTTCCGGTGGTCGTGGTAACCAAGAAGTGATCGTCAGCCAGCCGCGAAACGGTGCCATCGTCCAACATGATTCCCGCTTCATCGCAGAGGACTCCGTAGCGCACGCGGCCCGGAGGGAGGTCCGCCAATCGCCCCGCGTAAATCTTGTCGAGCAACTTCCCCACGTCGCGGCCCTTGAGGTCGAGCTTGCCCAACGTGCTCACATCGATCAGGCCGACCCGCTCTCGAACGGCGCGATATTCCTGTTCCACGCACTGCTTCTCATTCGCGCTTTTTGGAGACTGGTAGTAACGCGGCCGCTTCCACTCGCCCATGTCGAGCCACACGGCGCCCAGCTCATCGTGTTCATAGTGCAGGGGAGTACGGCGAGTGGGATGGTGCCGCGCCCCTGCCAACGCTCCCAGCGTGACACCCGGATTGGGGGGCCGCGACGTGGTGACGCCCGTTTCCGCCATGCTCCTGTTGGTCTGCCGCGCGCACACGCCGATGGCGGGTAACTGGCACATCCGGCCCTGACAAGGCCCCATGGTTGTCGTCGTATACCGCTTCAGCGTTTCAATATGATCGAACCCCTCGCCGATCGCGTCGACAAGGTCTTGAGAACTCACGTCCGAGCACAGGCAGACGAATGCCCGCTTGCTCGACGGATCGCGGTCCGGAGGCATCGTGATCGGAGCGGCGAGAGATTCGCCCGTCACCCCCCCGACCGCACTGATGTTGGCGGGAAGATCCGTCGGAATAAACGCGCCCTTCTCTTCGTCCCACTGCGTGCGCGCTCCGGCTTGATGCAGCAGGCCGGCGTCGGGAATCTGGTGGCCGCATACGACCACAAGGTCGCAGTTATAGCGGCCATCATGCGTCTCGATGCCAGTGACTCTCTTATTGCCGAGAGCCTTCACCACAGAATCCGGCGCTACGGTGTGGGCGACTTGAATCCCAACTTCACGCAAGTCCGCGACCACGCCTTCTTCCATCGGAGTCCGAGCAATGACCACGGCCACCTTGCCAGGCACAATGCCGTGCAGTCGAATCAGTCGTTGCACCGCGGTTGAAAGCATGATTCCAACCAGGTCATTGTTCGGAAAGAGCAGCGGAGATTCGTAGGCGCCTGTGGCCACCACGACGTGTTGCGCCCGCAAGTGAATCAACCGCTCCGCGTCCTTAGGTTCTTTGCGGGGTTCTACGATGCCCAGCAAGTTGCCTTCGTAAAGGCCAAAGCAGTAACAGCCCTTGAGGACTTGTACGTTTGGAAGCGCCTCCACTTGGGCCAACAGTTCCGCCAAGAAAGCACTCCCACTCTTCGTGAAGCGCAGATGGCCACCCAATTCGGGTTGGTCATCGATCAGCGTGACCTGTTCGCCGTTAGTCGCCAGCGCGATCGCGGATTTCAGGCCCGCCGACCCGCCGCCAATAATTGCTATCTCCGCATGCCGGTAGGCATGTTCGTAATTCCCAATAATGTTGTCGAGCGAAGGCGGTGTACCGAGGCCGGCGACCTTGCGAACGTAGGGCTCGGCAGCATGCCAGACGCCGGGGTGGGTCATGGTCTTGTAGTACCAGCCCACCGGCATCAACCAGTCGAAACGCTGCACGATCGAAAGCCAATCGCTTTCGAGCGATGGATAGGCATTCTGATGGGTAACACGCATTCCCGCGCGCGCGGGCGTCATGCAAGTTCGCACGTTGGGCGTGTCATCCACGTTCATCAGGCAATTCGGACACTTGCCCGAAAGGCACAGCAAGCCTCGGGGACGATGGTATTTGAAGCTTCGTGTGAAGATGCGTTGTCCGGAGCGATAGAGCGCGGAAGCCACGGTGTCGCCGCGACGGGCGTTCACCGGCTTACCGTTGAATTCGAATACTATTGTGTCCGCGGGTCCGCTCACGTCGTTTCTTCCGGGAAAAAGGATTCCTGGACATCATTGGTCAGCGTGTTTCTTAACGCCTGAAACCACTGGCGGCAACCCGATCGGTGGTACCACCACTCGCGCTGCACTCCAGCCGTATTGACCTTGGTATAGGTATAGTTAAACCAGTCTATATCCGGAGCGTCTGGCCCGGGGCGCTGCTTGACCTCGCCACCAAACCGGAATTCGTAGACGCTGCGATCGCCGCACTGTGGACAACGCACGACAAAGGACACAACCCTGCTCTCTTTCGCTTTCTACCTACTGCCTGCTGCACTGAATCCCGCGTCAAATCCTTGCCACGCGCCGCGTCCCGGCCAAAGGAATCCCGCAAATCGCCGAGGCTTCGAGGGTAAGAGCCGCCATGTCCTCCGGCTCCAGGTGGTGCACGTCCGACTTCCCACAAGCCCGAGCCAGCATTTGAATCTCCGCTGTCATCACCCGCAAAAGGTTGGCCACGCGTTCCGCAGCCTGATCGATGTCCAAGCGCTGCATTAATTTCGGGTCTTGCGTCGTGACGCCTACCGGACACCGTCCCGTGTGGCAGTGGTGGCAATAACCCGGTTCCGTGCCGAGGCGGTGATAATCGTCTAGGTGCAGGGCCTTGTTACAGTTCAAGGCAATCAGCGCGGCGGTGCCGATGTAGACCGCATCCGCTCCCAGCGCGATGGCCTTGGCTGCGTCCGCACCGTCGCGAATCCCGCCGGCGATGATGAGTTGAATCTCGCCATACTGCCCGCAATCCTCCAGTGCCGCTCGCGCCTCGCAAACAGCAGCCAGAGTTGGCAGGCCGGTGTGCTCCTGGAAAATTGCGGGCGACGCTCCCGTGCCACCTTCCATGCCATCCACCACAATGACATCCGCGCCGGCTTTGGCCGCCAGTTTCACGTCGTCAAAAACCCGGCTGGCGCCCATCTTTACGAAGATCGGCACTTCCCAGTCCGTCGCCTCGCGCAGCTCTTCGATTTTTACAATCATGTCGTCCGGCCCCAGGAAATCCGGGTGCCGTGCGGGGCTGCGCTGATCCACGCCGACAGGAAGATCGCGCTGCCTGGCGATGGTATCCGATACTTTCGAACCCAGCAGCAGGCCGCCCGTACCCGGCTTGGCGCCCTGACCGACCGTGAGTTCAATGGCGTCAGCCCTTCGCATATCGTGAATGTTGATTCCGTAACGCGAGGGCAGCACTTCGTAAATCAGCGTCTTGCTATTTTCCCGCTCTGCTCCCAACATGCCGCCGTCGCCGGTGGTGTTGGACGAGCCCGCGGCAGCCGCGCCGCGAGCCAGGGCCACCTTGGCGTTGTAGGAAAGCGCTCCCCAGCTCATCCCGGTGATCATCACGGGAACGTCGAGCACGATGGGTTTGCGCGCATGGCGCTTTCCCAGCACGGTCTTGGTCGAACACTTCTCCCGGTAACCCTCCAGAGGAATCCGCGTCAACGAGCAGGGAAGGAAGGTGAGGTCGTCGAAGGTCGCCCACGTTCGTGGACGCAGCGTGCCGTACCCGCGCATTCGATACAGGCCGGATTCCGCTTTGGCCTGGATATCCTCGATGACCTCGGGCTGGAATGTCCCGCTCGGCCTCAGCGTCCGGTTGAAGACATGGGGATCGTCCGGCATCAGAGGGCCTCCTGCCAGGTCTTCCACTCCCGCTTATCAAAATTCCACAGCTTTCTTCCCGCCACCACCTTCTTGAATTCGCCGCCGGCCGGAAGCCTCTTACGCACATCCGGGTCGAAATGTTGGGCAAGCAGCGCGTCAAGGAATTTGGCATCTTCCGCACTGGGAGTCTCAATCACCGCGTCGGTGCCCAATTCCGCGATCTTCCCTCCCACGTAACAAACGGTCTCGTACATGGAATCGGCAAAGGCCTCGCCCGCGTCGCCGCAGACGACCAGTGTTCCTTTCTGCGCCATAAAGCCGGCCATGTACCCGCAGCTACCGGCCACGATCACCGTGCCACCCTTCATGGAAATGCCGAGCCGCGCGGCGGCGTCTCCGTGGATCACCACGGTTCCTCCGCGAATGGCGGCAGCCGCTCCATTTCCCGCGCTCCCACGCACCACCACCTGACCATTCAACATGGATTCGGCGAGTCCCCAACCGGCACTGCCGGCGATCTCGAAGTTGGCGCTGTCAATCAGTCCGGCGCAGTAATAGCCGACGCTTCCATCCAATTCGACGGTGACCGGTTTCAGGATCGCGACTCCCAGGTTGTGCCGGGCGCCGGGGTTTAGCACCACAATATGGTTCTCGCCCTGTTGAACCTGCTGCTTGATTGCAGCGTTGATCTCCCGGGTGGTCCGGCCCTCGCAATTTACCTCGCCCATACGCGCACCTCTCTGGCTTGCGCCTCGCGAACATCGTACGCGCCGGACACTGCCAACCGAATGGCAATCTCCTCATTGGCGAGTGCAACGAAGTCGCTCGTCTCGGCCCAAAGCAGTGGTTTTAGAGCAAAAGGATCCTTGACGAAACCGAATTCACGGGGGGTTGCGACGAGGCAACTGAAAGAACCATCCAAATCGCGAAGCAGGGCTTCAAGGGCTAGTTTCACCGTGGAACCTTGGTTGATCTGGTCAGCAAGGTAAACCGCCACCACTTCCGAATCATTTTCTGTGTAGAAGCGGAACTTGCGTTGTTCGTAGCAGCGACGCAATTGGTGATAGTTCGTAATATGGCCGTTGTGAACGATGGCCAAGTCGGGGAGTTGATGGCTCCCAAAAGGCTGCGAGTGGCTCAAATCAACTTTGGATTCGGTGGAAAGCCGCGTGTGGCCAAGACCGTGAGTACCCTTGAGCTGCGAGACGCCGTAGGTCTGCTCCAGGTTGGCGGGGGAGCCCACTTGCTTGATGATTTCGAGAGCCCACCCCATGCTGACGACCTCGATGTCTTTATCGAGCGCTTCAATGCGGGCGGCGAAAGCGGGAAGGTCCTTCACTCCCTCTACCACCAAGCGCGCGGAATTGCCGTTGTTCGAAAGCTTGTAGCAGCCGCTGAAATGGCGATCAAGGTGCGCGGTCAAAGTCTGAAGCAGGGCGGAGCAATCTTCGCCGTCACCCAGCTTAACCCGCAGGACGACCTGACGATCGACGCTTGGGCTAAACAGCGCAACCCCGGTAGAGTCGGGACCGCGGCAGGCCAAGCCCTCCAGCATCGTGATGAGAATCTGCCCGATGCTCGAGTTCCGGTGGTCTCCGGATTTATCGAAGAAACCTGCTATTCCACACATGTGATTTCCCTGAGAGGTCTTGTATACTAGCAGTATACGCGATGAGTTTCAAGCATGTTTTGAGGAAGTGTTTTGAGGAAGCACGTTTTGAGCGCATAGCGGATCGTGTTAGAGCGGCAGGGCATAGGTCGCCGTAGAGGCGCGAAGCGTTTCGATTTGACTGCAATGCAAGGGGGCAACTAGTTCATGGCAACACTCGCCGGCACGCGCTCGAAATCCAAAGCGGAATATCTCGGCGAGGTTGAGAGGGTCTATCGGCTGTTAAAGTCGTGGCTCGTCGAGGCGCAGTTGGCTCCCGGCGAAGTCCTTTCGGAAGTGGATCTCGCCTCTCGGTGCCGAACTAGTCGAACACCAGTTCGTGAATCGTTCAGCCGCTTGGCCCAGGATGGGTGGTTGAAGCGAATTCCCCACAAGGGTTACTTGGTTGCGCCTATTTCGATTCGCGAAATTGTGGAACTCTACGAGTACCGAAAGATTTTGGAGTGCTTTGCGGCAGAACATGTAGCTCAATCCGCCGACCCTAAGGTCATCAAGGAACTGGAAGGGATCGTTCGCGTGGAAAAGAAAAGCGGGGCGCCCCCCCAAGAGATTCTGAGCGCGAATGGCGCATTTCACCTCCGCCTGGCCGAGCTCGCGATGAATGGGCGCGTTGCGACTCAAGTCTCGTTGGTGCTTTGCTACGTCCGCCGGCTTGACACCATTTGCACGCAGAGTGTGCCCGGTTGGATCGGGCATCAAGAAATCATCAGCGCTCTGCGTGCGCATCAACCGTCGGCAGCCCGCGAAGCCATGGCGAGGCACATTGACCTCTCCCGCGACAAAATGCTTCGACTCTTTGGCGCTTGAACATTCCGGCGTGCTCGGCCCATGGCTAGGAGCCTGTCGGAGATAGATTTTGCTGTATGTAGAATCAATAACTTAGCGACATTACAATGCTTGTAAGTCGTTGATTCTTCGTTAAAGAACTTCTATCTCCGACAGGCTCCTAGCGACTGTACCGAAAACCACATCCGCGTAGACACGAGATCAATTCGCTTTCGCCATTCCCCTTCGCAGCCAGACCGCGGACCGGTAGGTTATCAACGGCACTCAGGTTGGTTGAGGGAGCGACAAGTTTGGGTCTCCGCCCGGGTTGCTATGTGGCGGTCTGCTGGTGACCGGCAGCTTGGGGGTGACCCACTTAAGCGTGCCGCGGACGATGAAGACGTTTAGCAATATGGAGATCAACGACGCGGCGATTACCGCGCTGAAAATGTTTTCGCCGACCATCCCCGACGATCGCGCGACTTGCACGACCACGAACGACAGCTCGCCGATTTGCGTCAATCCCGCTGCCACGGCAATTGCGGTCTTGAGGGGATAGCGGAACAGCCGCACGACGGTGGTCCAGATGAGAAATTTGGCAACCACGATGAGGAGAAGCATCATGCCCAGTAGCGGCAGACTGCTTGCCAGCACCCGGGGGTCTATCAGGGTTCCGAGCGAAACAAAGAAGAGGGCGACAAAGGCGTCGCGAAGGGGGACAAGCTGAGTATGCGCTTCGTGAAGATCCTCCAAACCGCTGATGGACAGGCCGGCAAGAAAAGCGCCCAGCGCAACTGAAAACCCGACCGCTTGCGCGAGCGCGGCGGTTCCAAGACATATGGCGATTGCGACCAACAGGAAAAGTTCCGAGCTACAAGTGGATTTAACTCGCCGAAGGACGCGGGGGATCACCTTCATCGCGAGGAAGACCAGTGGAACCAGAAGAATCAGTGCTTTCCCGAGCGTCCACGCTGCATCGGAGAAGCGGCCATCTCCGGATTTGCCAAACACTGGAAGGACCACCGTCATGCAGATGACCGCGAGGTCTTCTACCAGTGTGATCCCGATCATCACACGGCCATAGACGGTCGCCACCTTGCCGGTGTCGCTCAGCAGTCGTGCAAGTACCATGGTGCTGGCCACTGAAACCATGGCGCCGATAACGACTCCCTCTGCCAAATTCCAGCCCGCGAGCTTCGCTGCCGCGATGGCGACGCCCACCATGGACAAGATCCCGATGGGCGCGCCGACCAGAGCAACCCATTTCACGCGCATCAACTCGGGGACTGAGAACTCCACGCCAATCGAAAACATCAGCAGGACGACGCCAACTTCGGCAAACACTTCGAAGGTATGTAAATCAGACAGGTGAGGGCCCGGAGTAAACGGGCTTACCACAATCCCGCCCAGAATGAATCCCAAAATGAGGGGCAAACGAAGGCGCCATGCCACCAGCCCCCCACACACCGCGGCGAAAAATATATACGTCAGGTCGCGAAAAAGAATTGGGTTTGCTTCCATTTCCCATGCCTCCCTATTTCTGCGCTAGCCAGCTTGCTTCCGGATGGAGATCGTCGGAACCACCAATAGACTGAAAAACAGCCTGTCCGGCAGGATTCGTGCCGGACAGGCCGTTGAGAGGACGTCATGCCTTGACCGTCCGTCGAACCAATCCCAGTCCGAGCGACATTGAGATAGCCAATGCACCCAGCACCCCAAGCAACGGGAGGAGCGAACCGGTTTGCGGCAAGGTTGCTGCGGGTTCCTCCGCGCTGGCCGTCAGAACTGGGGCCGGAGCAGGTGGGGAAAACAGAAGTACTCCGACGACGGGGGGCGTCGCTGGAGGCGGGGCCTGACCGACGACGGACCTATTCTCTGCGATGACCGTGTGGGTATCGTCGGTTATGATTGTGGCCTTAAAGTTCATCCCCTTTTTCAATTCGAACACTGTCTTCGGTTCGCCTTCGATTGTGAACTTGGCGTGGTCGGGCACCTTGTAGACCTGATTGGTACCGTCGGGAAGGCTTACAATTACAGACGTAGGGGCAGTTACGTGCCATACCTTCCCTTCGATGGTCCTGACCGTGTTGACATATCGAGGAGTGGTGGATGTCGTGATGGTTTGGGTCAGTTTTGTTCCAGGCACCAAGTCGTGGACGGTGACGTCGTTACCATCGATGTTGAATCTGTCCGCATCAGGCACCACGAGGTGCTCGATTTTGCCATCCTCAAGTTTGAGCACCAGATCGTTCCCCTCGACGTAGACGACTTCTGCATTCTTTACCTTCGTGTCGTACGACGAAGAGCCGTGACGGACGGTCGTGGTGCTCGTGTCTTGCGCCCGGGTTCCCAGGGCCACCGTTGCGATAACGAAAATGCTGGCAGCTCCCAGGCCTAACAGACGCGTCATCTTGTTCTTTGTGTTGCTCATAGTTTTCTCCTTGTCGATTTGATTTTCACTTGCCGCTTACAGATCACACTTTGCCAGACGTATACGCCCCGCACATCACGACATGGAGGTCATTTTTGCTGCCTCTTTTGCCCCATGCCGCAATACCACGGTTGGGGTAGCTGGATACTACGAGGTGTCTCAGGGTGGGTAGTGTCCTTTGGGTGCAGCGTCGTCCCTTAGGGCGGCACATGCCGGGCTCAAGTCCGCCGCTACACTCGAAATGAGGGCACTGCTTCAACGGGCTTGACGCGCGCCGATGGAGGCTCTTACTATCATATTTCCATCCACTTTGGGGTTCGTGCCTCGACATGCTATCTGCCTACGCCGCACCGCCTAAGTTGCGACCACTGGCGCGCTATGGATTGGCAATCGCGCTAGTATTGATGGCGTTATGGCTATCGCTTGTTCTGCAAGTTCCGTTCGGGAATCCGTTCTGGTTCTTCTTTGCCATTGCGGTGATCGCCAGCACATGGTATGGCGGAAGGGGCCCGGGCTGGGTTGCGGTTGGCGTCAGCACGCTGGCCGCTCTGTATTACTTCATTCCGCCAATCCGTTCGTTTCGTGTGAAGCCACGCGATGTTCCGTTCTTTCTCACATTTGTAGCCTGTCAAATCATTGTCAACTGGTTGATTTCATGGCGAAGAGAAACCGAAGAATCTCTGCGCCGAGCTCGCGACGAACTCGAAGCAAGGGTTGAACAACGCACGGCTGAGCTCAAGAAAGCAAACGAGGCGCTTCTGAACCAGATGGCCGAACAGAGGCGCACGGAGGAGGCCCTTCAGATAGCGCGGGCGGAGTTGGCTCGCGTGGCTCGAATAACCACCATCGGTGAGCTGACGGCATCGATTGCCCACGAGGTCAACCAACCGCTCGCGGCGGTGGTGGCTAATGCGGATGCTTGTGTGGCCTGGCTCTCCCGTCAAGACCCGAATCTTGTCGAAGCGCGGGCGGCCGCGGAGCGCACGACTCAGGGTGCAACACGAGCGTGCGAGGTCATTGTGCGAATTCGCTCCCTCATTAACAAAAGGGCTCCGGAAAAGGCGCGAGTTCAAATCAATGAAATCATCCAGGAAACTGCCGCTCTAGCCGAGAGTCAAGCATCGAGGAATGGCGTCTCGATCGAAGTTGAGCTCTCGCCCAATCTCCCCTTGGTGCTCGGCGATAGCATTCAGTTGCAACAAGTGATTCTGAATTTGCTGATGAATGGAATCGAAGCCATGACGGGAGTCAGCGACCGGCCGCGACGGTTGCTCATCCGCTCCCAACTGCAGGGTGCGGGCCAAATTCATGTTTCCGTGCAAGACTCCGGAATCGGATTGAGTGCGGAGGTTATGGCCCGCCTTTTTGAACCATTCTTTACCACTCGATCAAAAGGGATAGGAATGGGGCTGCCCATCAGCCGCTCGATTGTGGAAGCGCACGGCGGCAAGTTATGGGCTGAGCCGAGTGGTTCGTATGGTTCCACCTTCCAGTTCACTCTGCCGAGCGGGGATGGGCCTGTCGCATGAAGGAACCGGACCCCATAATCTTCGTCGTCGATGACGACCGGATGATTCGCGAAGGGTTGCAGAGTCTTATCAGGTCTGTGGGCCTTCGCGTGGAGACCTTCGCCTCCGCCCAGGACTTCCTGGCGGCAAAACTTCCGGATGCGCCGGCCTGTCTTGTCCTTGATGTGAGGATGCCGGGCTTAAGCGGCCTTGATCTTCAGTTGAAACTGAGCGAGGCGAACATCCAAATCCCGATCATCTTCATTACGGGTCACGGCGATATTCCGATGTCGGTGCGCGCCATGAAAGAAGGGGCGCATGAGTTCCTCACCAAGCCGGTTCGCGGCCAGGACCTGCTCGACGCCGTTCAGAAAGCCATCGCCAGCGACCGCCACCTCCGCAAGGAGCGTGCGGAACTTAGCGAAATCCGCGCGCGGTTTCAATCGCTCACCCCTCGCGAAAAGGAAGTGCTGGACCTGGTCGTTGCCGGTCTTCTGAACAAGCAGATCGCGGACCAGTTGGGAACCAGCGAGCTAACCGTCAAAACCCACCGAGCCCACCTCATGCAGAAAACCCAGGCCGAATCCCTCGCCCACTTGGTCCGCATGTCCGAGAGGCTCAAAACCCCCCTTCGAAAGTAAGTATCGATCTCCTCCTAAAGCAGGATAGGTTCAAAGCTAAAGCAGGATAGATTTCACGCCTGCCGATTGTTAGTCTTGGTGCTGTCGGAAGATGTTATCGACCCACAGATCGGGAGAACTTAAGTGAACGACACTCTAACCAAAACCGGCGTTATCGCAATTGTTGACGATGACCAACCCCTTCGTGAGGCATTGCAGAGCATCATGAAGGCCGCCGGCTTTTCGACCCGTACGTTCGCCTCGGCGGAGGAATTCCTGGATTCCGCCAGCCGGCAAGACACAGCGTGCCTAATCCTCGATGTACGCTTGACGGGGATGAGCGGCATCGAGCTGCAGAGGCGGTTGGCCGATGCCAACAGCGAAGTCCCCATCGTTTTCGTCACCGCCCATGGCGATGCCTCTCTTCGCGATTTGGTGATGAAAGCCGGAGCCGCCGGTTTTTTGAACAAGCCCGTACGGAGCGACGCATTGCTGAAAGAAATCTACGCGGCGCTGGAAAAGACTAGAGCCGATAAGCAATCCTGATGAACGTTGCCAGGAGGAAAGTTATGGTCCCTACCTATACGCTCAACACGGAAGGCGAAACCGGCGCGGCGCTCGCGAGTGGAAAAATAGGGCTCGGGCGCTCAACCGCCTCGGACGCAGTTGTGGGAGCAAGCTCACGGGTGAAATCGGCGCTGAAGAAACTGGGCCTGGTTGCGACGACTGGCGCCACCGATCTCATTTCGGAACAGAACGGAGCGAGGACCAACTGGTGGTGGTCCGTCGTGGCTGAGTGCCTGGCCTGGATAGCATATCAATGGCGCCGGGGTCAGGCCGCCGCCCACCGGGATTCGCTTTTCGAAGAGAGGCTTGCAGAACGAACCCGCATCGCTCAGGACTTACACGACACGCTGTTGCAGGGATTCCTTAGCGCTTCGATGCAACTTCACGTCGCGAACGATCACTTACCTTCGGATTCCCCAGCAAAACCCCTGGTTGGCCGTGTTCTCGACCTCCTGAATCGCGCAGCGGAGGATGGCCGCAAAGCAGTCCGGGGCCTCCGCTCATCTTGGGATTCGGAGGATCTCGAAACGGCATTTTCCCGAGTTCCGCAGGAATTAGGGGTTCCGCAAACGGTCGATTTTCGCGTCGCCGTCGAAGGCCGAGGTCGACCGCTGCACCCCCTGATCTGCGACGAGATCTATCGTATCGGCCGCGAAGCGCTGGCCAACGCTTTCCGTCACGCGCAGGCGAACAACATCGAACTCGAGTTGGAATACGCGAACAAGCAATTGCGGCTGTCGGTTCGCGATGATGGCCGGGGGATCGACCCGCAGGTCCTGCGTTCGGGACGCGACGGACATTGGGGATTATCGGGGATGCGCGAGCGAGCCGAGAGGATAGGCGCGCGGCTCAAAGTTTGGAGCCGTAAGGGCGGTGGAACCGAAGTTGAATTGTCGGTCCCGGGCCAGGTTGCCTTCCGTTCAGACCCTTCGGCTCGCAGGCTGCAATGGTTTAGCGCTTGGCCCAGGCGACAAGCTGAGCACGAGATTTATGCAGTGCGACATTGATTGTAGCGCCGCCCTTGAGGGCGGCATGCCGGGCTCAAGCCCGGCGCTACGTTCGGATGCGCAATCATTTATGTCACTCTGGATAGAAGCGAAGGCTGAAGGGAGAGATATGAGCGAACATCCTCAAATCCAAGTCCTTTGTGTCGATGATCATCCTCTGCTGCGCGAGGGAATCGGCACCGTCCTTAACAACCAATCCGACATGCAGATGGTGGCCGAGGCGTCCAACGCTCAGGAAGCCATCGAGCAGTTTCGCAAACACAAGCCGGACGTGACGCTGATGGACCTGCGGCTTCCCAATCTGAGCGGCATTGACGCCATGGCGGCCATTCGGACCGAGTTCCCCGATGCCCGAGTCATTATTTTGACGACTTCCGAAGGCGATGTGGAAATTCAGCGTGCCCTCGAAGCCGGCGCTCGCGCCTACATTCTCAAGAGCATGCCTCCCAAGGATATTGTCGAAGCAATCCGCCAGGTCCACGCGGGCAAGAAACGGATTCCGCCCGCCATCGCGATGCACCTCGCCGAGCATATGAGCGATGAAACTCTCACCACCCGCGAAATTGAGGTTCTTCTCCAGATCGGCGGCGGCAACCGCAACCGCGATATCGCTGAGAAGCTCTTCATCTCCGAAGAGACGGTCAAGGTCCACATCAAACACATCATGGAGAAACTGGGGGCCAGCGATCGGACGCAAGCCGTCGCGATCGCCGTACGGCGCGGAATCATACAGTTGTGAGGACCATCGTCCCAGTTGCAGAAAGGCGTTACCACAATGGTGGTACGAACAAATTCCGAGCGCTAGGGATTTGTTCGGCGAGAGCAAGGATTATCTTCTGCTAGGGTACTGCGCAATCGGAAGTACAGGGAGGTAAGGCTTGCAAAGGTTCTTTTCAACATTTCCCGCTGGTCGGCCGGGCCTAGGTCTACTGCTGTTGCGCGTCGCAATTGGAGCAACCCTTATCATGCAGGGATCGGCCTATTTGATTCACCAGCGTGACGTGAGAATCGCGGCGTGGGCCGTTTGCCTGTTGGCGCTGGGCAGCGGTATTTCGCTGCTCCTGGGGTTTTTAACTCCGGTTGCCGGCGCCCTGGCGGCACTTGGTGGGTTGGGTGCGACGTTCATGTTCTTTCCCGCGGGGCACTGGAATTTTTTCGGCCGCAACCCGCTGAGCCTCGATGTCATTGTTATGGCAGTCGCCACCGCAGTCCTGGGACCAGGCTCGTTCTCGCTGGACGCCCGCCGGTTTGGACGCCGCAGAGTCACCATACCTCGCTCGCCCTGCTCACCGACCTCGTAGCTCCCGTCCCCGTTACATTGGGATGTCTCCGTAGTAACCCGGCAGTGGTGGCGAGATATCCCCATATCTCGTGATGTTCTTTACGCCTTGCTCCCGCATAGTACCCCTCTGAAACACACACGGTGCAAGTCCGGAGGCAGCATGAGTACCGATTCAGCGATGGGTCCGAAGGAAAAACGCAAGTCCCTGGCAATCCGCAGAGTGGTCGAGCGCGTGCTCCTGGTTCTCGGATTGGTGTTAGTCGCTATCTATGTGGGCGCCACGATTCACCGGAGAATGTCGTCCCGCGCGGCAGTGCGACAGTTTGAGGAACTCAAGCGACAGGCGCCGGACAATGCCCCGACCAGTGCTCAGGCCGAGACTGATCCGGGGCGCGCGGCGTCGCAACCCAGTTTTGTCCTGTGGTCGGAAAAACGTATCAAGGGTTTTCAGGACAGCCTGAATCAGAGCCACTCCGCGCCGCTAGCGGTCCTTCGCATCCCCAGGCTTCATGTGGAAGCACCGCTGCTGGAGGGGACAGACGATGTGACGTTAAATCGCGGGGTCGGCCGAATCGAGGGTACCGCGCACCCGGGCGAGGACGGAAACCTGGGCATCGCCGGCCACCGAGACAGTTTTTTCCGCGTGCTAAAGGACATCAAGGTGGGTGACAGGGTGGACTTGGAGGGACTGGAGCGGTCCGACACTTACGTCGTGGACCAAGTGGAAATCGTGGACCCAGGCGATGTCAGCGTGTTACGGCCACGGTCCAAACCGTCCCTGACGCTCGTTACGTGCTATCCGTTTTACTTTATCGGCAGCGCACCGCGGCGCTACATTGTGCACGCGTTGCGCCAAGACTCCAAACCCCAGGCGGATATTGCAACTCCCTCGATGGCGGTATCCCCTTTATGACCCGCCAGTGGTAGCCAAAAAACCTCTTATCTCGTGATGTGCATCCGGTTTCGGATCCGCATACTGCATACATGGAAGCGCGAATGTTCACGGCCGGTAGTGAAGTGAGTGCCGTACCGGCCGCGTGCCCGAACGGAAATCGCGCTTCCCTGGCACTCGATGCGTTGTTCGAATTTACCCCGGTAAGTGGCGTAGGAGTAGAAACGTGTTAGTTGAGAATCACAATTCAAATAAAAAGGAGATGACCATGAAATCCAGAATAATGACGTCGATGTTCGGTTCTGCAATGACGGTGTTGATGATGTTGGCGGCTATCCCCCCATCGCCGGCACAGGAAGGAAAGACCACTAACGGCGTTCCCGTAAAGATGACCGTCACGGTGAATGTCGCCAGCGACAAACGTATGCCCGAAATCAACCAGCAAGATGTTGTTGTTAAGCAAGGCAAACAACGGCTGCAAGTGGCGGAGTGGGTTCCAGCCCAGGGCGACCGCGCCGGGCTGGATCTGTTTATCCTCATCGACGATGCGTCCGACACTCGCCTCGGCTCGCACCTCGGTGACTTGCGTAAGTTCATTAATGCTCAGCCGGCGACGACCACCGTCGGAGTTGGGTACATGCGGAATGCCACGGTACAAATCGCGCAGAATTTTACGCGTGACCATGCTGCCGCGGCCAAAGCGGTACGGCTCCCGCTGGGCACGCCGGGTGCGTATGGGAGTCCCTACCTTTCGGTTATCGATCTGATGCAACGCTGGCCGGAGAGCCCGAACCGTCGCGAGGTCGTCATGGTGACGGACGGAATCGACCGAGCCCGCCGCGGTATGGGTTGGCGCGGATTAAACATCGTCCCTGATGTCGATTCGGCAGGGGAAGTCGCCATGCGGACTGGAACGATGATCCACACGATCTACGTGCCCGGGGTGGGACGCTGGCACCGGAACTACTGGGAAGCGACCAATGGACAGTTGGGTATTGCCAAGCTGTCGGACATGACGGGTGGTGAGTCCTATTACTTGGGCCTGCAACGCCCGGTTACTATCGCGCCTTACCTCGATGACCTGCAGAAGGTGCTCGACAACCAGTACTTGTTGAGCTTTTCGACCAAACCGGGCCAGAAGGCGGGGTTGCAGTACGTCAGCCTTAACACTGAGGTCGCCGGTGTTGAGTTTGCTGCACCCGACGCCGTCTGGGTCGTTGCAGCGAATTGAATGAAAGAACCCACAGATCAAGACTCGGGAAGTCTTAGGGCTGTATCGGGAGCGCGTCGGCGGAACGAGTTGGCTACAGTAAACGACTCGACCGTCCGGCGCGCTTTTGATACGGCAATCAGGGTGACAGATGAATCGGAATGTCAGTACCAAGCGGAGGGCAGTCGTGAGAATCGCCGTACAGTGCGCTGTAGCTTTGGGGCTTGTTTTTGCTTCATGCGCAGCGCAGGGAAATAGCTCGTCGGCGCCGAAGGTAGATGGCGCCACGGAGCAATTCGAAAGTCCGAGTACACTTTCGTTCGAAGACCTCGTGGCCCTCGCTTCCTCCGCTAAGCCCGATGGACCACTGGCGGCGCGGCTCGGGATGCTTTTGAACACGCCCTTCGTCTTCAGCGAGCCAACAACAACGGACATTCATCCTCATAGGCCGACTGTGCCGGACTTAGGTACCGTCCTTCGCGTGGGTTTGTGGAATATTGAGCGAGGTCTGAATTTCGAGCTGATTCGCTCCGCGCTCACCGATCCCAACGACTTCATGCGCCTAGCAAGTGTGGGCGGCCGGATCGGTCCCCGTCAGAAGGAGACGATCGAATCGCAGTTGTCCACGCTGCAAGGAGTTGACGTCCTTGTTCTAAATGAAGCGGATTGGGGTATGAAGCGAACCGAGTATAGGAACGTGACACGGGAACTCGCGGCAGCACTTCACATGAACTATGCGTACGGAGTGGAGTTCGTGGAGGTGGACCCGGTGTTCGGGTTGGGAACGGAACAGGTGCATCTGACCGATGCGCAGCAGGATCTGCTTTTGCAACAAGATTTGCAGGTGGACCGGCAGCGATATCGCGGGCTGCACGGAACGGCCATCCTGAGCCGTTATCCCATTGTCAGCGCTCGCATTCTTCGGCTGCCTGTGTGTTACGACTGGTACGGAAAAGAATACAAAGCCATTTCCAAACTCGAGTATGGCAGGCGATGGTCCGCGCACAAAGTGTTCCAGGAGCGAGTCGAACGCGAACTCCGCCACGGAGGGCGCATGGCGCTGATCGCGGATATCTCTGTGCCTGACTTGCCCACTGGAAGGGCCACAATCGTGGCAATCCACCTGGAGAATAAGTGCGCGCCGGCATGCCGCCAACGGCAGATGCAGGCGCTGCTGACGGACCTGAAAGAGGACACGAATCCAGTGGTGTTAGCCGGGGACTTAAACACCACGGGCGGTGACAACACACCTACGTCGGTCCGAAATGAAATCATGATGCGCGTTACCGACTACAAATTCTGGATTGGCCAGGCGGTTTCCCACTTCCATCCTCTGGGAGTCTTCCAGTACACACTGGTCCCGGTCCGGTACTTCCACGGGTATAACGATCCGACGGCATTTCATCTGCCCATCCTGTGGGATCACCGTGAGCACCCTCTATTTAAGACCGTGGAGAAGTTCCGCTTTGCCGATAATCGGACGTTCGATTTTCGAGGTGAGCGGGAACGGACGCTTCCGCCCATGGGTCGAACTCTTGCGGACGGCAACCAGCGCGGAGGGAAGGGCTTTGTTCCTACCTACGCGTTCACTCGCGACTTCGGAGGCCTTGTGGGGAGATTCAAAATTGACTGGATCTTTGTCAAGCCGTTCATTGAAGACCCACGCGGAAGGGAGCAGAGTTACCGGTTCGCGCCACATTTCCCCGTCACCATGCGCGCGCTGAACGAGTCCGTTACCGATCGCATCTCGGACCATCCACCGCTGACGGTCGATTTGCCCCTTGGTCGGAATGGAGTCGCGAGACCTCAAGATTGAGATTACCCACCTCCGGCCGTCGGCATGTGGCCGAACCCGGCCATAAGGCCGGTCGAGAGCGGAGCGCTCTTCTGCTGGCCATGGACAGTTAGCCACTCGACGGAGTTCCCTGCCTTCGCTCATGGCTCCTTCTTTGGGCGCAGAGTATTTGTAAATCATTGGTACATAAGGTGCTTAACCGTTGCGGCGCTAGTGTGCAGCGGCCTTTAGCCCGATACCTCCATGCGAGCGACGACGGCATCCAGCCGCTGCTCGTGCTCGCTGACAGGAATCTGAGGCAGGGGTTCGTCCAACCCGGCAAAGCCCGGCAGTTTGATCGGTACAATTTCCACCATAGCTGAATCCTCCATGACTCATTTTCCCTTCCCATGGATAGCAGTACAGGACACAAGTTAAGAGGAGGCCTTATGGACCTTGAGAAGTGGTATGAGTATTTTGGCTGAAAGAGCTGAGGCGCTCGCCGTAGATGTGTCGTGTACCAACGACGATCTGAGGGTGGTCTTGTCCGACGGTCGGACGGTTGCGGTTCCTCTCGCCTGGTTCCCCCGGCTGGTGGGGGCGTCGGCAAAGCAGAGAGCCAACTGGGAACTCATGGGCGGCGGCGTTGGCATTCACTGGGAGGCCGTCGACGAAGACATTTCGGTTGCCAGCTTGCTGCAACCGGAGAACTTCATGAGGCTGCCGGACAAGGCGCTGCAACCAACAAGCCTCGCCCAGCGCCGCGCCAGGAAGGTCAAGCCTCTTCGCGCGGCTCGCGGATGACACGCGGTCTCGCCACGGTTTTCCAAACGAACCCAAGTTCAATTCCCAAGACGAACTGAGAAGGGCAGTGACGAGTGACAAGTGACGAGTCCGACCCCGAAGATTCTTGGGTGAGGCGCCGTTCGAACGGGTAAACGCAATTACGAGATGTAGGGGTGGGGCTTACCCTCCCCGCCGTTCCGCATGGTAAATGCGGAACCAGGGGGCGGCGAGCCGTCCCCCGACACCTTGCGCCACTCGATCACGACGTAGGGGCAGGCCTCGTGCCTGCCCTCCCCGACGGCATCGCCGACTTCAGGGCGCCCAGGAGGGGTGCCTCTACCCATCTTGGTTCAGCGGCAATGCGCACCAGCCCGCTGGACTGCACACTCTATCGCGTTGGAAGTGGGAATACATTAGGTCGTACCACACTCAGCGCGCGTTTGCGGCGAAGAGAAGGGTCAACCGCCCGGGGCGCCGTCGCGGGGCCGGTTTCACCACAATCTCGACGTCCTTCCCCAGTCTTGTCAGGCAGCGCAGCAGGCGGCGTTCTGAGATTCCTCGAAACTGCCCTTTGAGCAACTTTGAAATCTTCGGTTGGGTCAGGCTCAGGACTTTTGCCGCTCCTTCTTGGGTAAGGCCACGCTCGCGGATAAGGTCGGCAATCTTGGTGACGAGCTGAGCTTTCACGGGCATGTCCTCCGAGTCCGTGTAGCCCAAGTCAGCATAAACATTCCCGCTGCCTTCCCGGACTGCAACGCCTTCGATGTTTTTTTGTCTTTTCATGATTCCCACTCCTTGACAGCCTGCTCAGCCACCCTCAGTCTCTGTCGGATCAAATCCAGATCGGACTTCGGCGTGGCAATGCCGCGCTTGGCCTTCTTCTGAAATACGTGGAGGACGTAGATGGCGCGCTCAAAACGCACCGTATACACGGCTCGATAGGTGTTTCCCTCCCAGTCCTCCACGATTTCCAATACTCCTGCCGACCCGAACCCTTTAGCGGCTTGGCTTGGTCGTGCTTTCGACCGATCTGTGCCAGGTAGAGGGCATAGCCGACGACGTCAACGACGTCTTCCAGGGAGTGCCAGCAAGTCTTTCTTGCTGTTCCCCACCCAGTACAGGTGGCGGAATTTCGGCGATTCCTCCATGCTTCTCCGATGATATACCTAAATGGGTATACCTGCGAGCGAACTGGAAGCAATCGCGACAGGCGGAGACCTCTTTGTCAAGGTCTGCGGCTCCGTGGCACGCGGGCTTTTTCTATGATGACAAGCAGCCGCTTGAGCTTGATGCGCTCGGCGTGAACCTGGGCAAGGTCATAGTGCGCCTGCTGCGTGAACCAGCTTTCGGCACTGCGTCCGAAAACCGTAGAGAGCCTCACGGCGATTTGGGGAGAAATGCCGTGCTACGATGGCATATTTACGCGGGGACTTCAACGTACGTGGAATACGAGTGGGGTTGAGGCACGTGGAGCCCTTCGAGGCGCAGGCCCTCTAGGTGAAACTCGATCGCCTCCTGCATGTTCTTTTCGACTTCTTCGCGCGTTTGCCCGGTCGAAACGCAACCTCCCAGGTCGGGAGAATACGCGGAATATCCCGTCGGGGTCTCTTCGATGATCACCAGGTATTTTTTCATGGCTTCAACCCTGCCTGTTTCAGGATGCTGTTCAAAGTCCCCGGCGCGAGTTCATCGTTGCGATTGCCGGGTATAGTAACCAGCCCGGGCTTCGTGGGATGCTTGTACTGGTGGTGACTTCCCCGGGTCCTAACCAGAAGCCAGCCATCGTCTATAAGCATCCGAACGACCTCGCGAACCTTCACCTTGTAAGGATAGGCGCGCGCCCCCTCGGAAGTCAATCCGCGTCAGCCGCGCAGCATGGTAGCGCGGAGGTACGCGTACTTTGCGTTCCTCCGCGGCTTTTCAACGCGCCCATATGGTAACGTCATTAACCGAAAAGGGCCGCAAAGGAGGGCAGACTGCGCCCACCTTTGCGCTACGATTTGGAAAACCTGGCTGCGCTGGCACCCAATTCCCAAAGCGAATTGGCCGTGGCCACCTCCGGGTCACACAACCTCAGGCGCCGTTCGAAGGGGTGAATGCAATCACGAGATGCCGGGCTTGCCCTACCCGGCGTTCCGCAGGGTGGATGCGGAACCAGGGGGCGGCAAGCCGTCCCCCTACACCTTGCGCAACTCGATCACCGGGAAAATGCCGACCTGAAGGTCGGCGCTACAACCTGCCCAAGTGCCGCGGACCTACAAAACAGGTCCGCCCTACGCCTGCTGCGAAGACAGGTTGTTATTTCTTCGGCGAAGGGAATATACTTCTCTCATGCCGCGCCTAACGCTTCCCGTAATTCTTGAGAGCGACCAAGACGGCTATTTCGTCTCCTGCCCGGCACTCCAAGGCTGTTACAGCCAAGGGGAAACCTACGAAGAGGCCATGGCGAATATCAAGGATGCTATGCGGCTGCATCTTGAAGATCGCCTGGCGAACGGGGAGGAATTTCCCGAAGCCGTTTGCGTGAGCCTCTCCACCGTCGAAGTTTCCGTCTAATGCCGAAGTTGCCCCGCGTCACAGCCCGCCAGATGGCCACGGTGTTGGAAAAACTTGGATTTTCCCTGACCCGCCAGAGCGATAGCCACCAGATTCACAAGAATGCCGCCGGCAAGAGGGCCACGATTCCCTTTCACGCCGCGAAGATCCTCCACCCCAAGGTCCTGAAAAGCATCTTGCGCGACGCTGAACTGAGCCCTGACGAGCTGGAAAAGCTGCTGTGAATCGCCGCTGATCAATAACGTGCGATCAACCCACAGGCGGCCCGGCTTTCGAGGGGTAGCTAACGGCCATGGCGTTCGTGACCGTGCCTTTTCCTTCGATGACGAACCCACGGTCAATTCCCAAGACGAATTGGCTGTGACGACCTCCGGGTCACAAAACCTCAGGCGCCGTTCGAGGTGCAGTCTCTGCGCTTGGAGCTTCCCACCTTTCGCAACTCGATCACACGTAGGGGTAGGGCTTGCCCTACCGCTGGAGTATCTTGGTTCGGCGGCAATGTACACAGAGGGGATGGCAAGCCGTCCCCCCTACGGCGTAAGGCCTTGCGGCCATCGGGGTGCAGGCTGGTAGCGCAGTGCCCGCTCTCTGGCGCTGCGGCTCTTCTGGAAATGCCGCAGGGCCGAACCGCGGGCCCTGCGCTACATTCTCCCCACGGCGGGTTCTTGCCGCGCCACCACGAGATAATCCGCATTCTCAGGGGCCGCGCCGCCAAACGTGCGGCGCGGTGGAAAAGCCGCAAGGCTGGAGAGCGAGCCTTGCGCTACATCTTTTCTTGCGTACTTTCCCATGCAGGTTTCGCGACCCCAACGAGAAAGCCGCAATCATAGACCTGTCCTTACTTTTGCCTTTTGCGTTTTGACCTGTGCCTTTTGACTTTCCTCTGAAGACCTCGATGGGCAAGGAAAAGCCGCGGAATCGACAAGGCAGGTCCGCGCGACACGCTCTTTCACGAATCTCGCCGGGGGATTCGCCGGGTTTGACTAGGGGCACTTATTGTGCGACGTTGTGGCTCAAGAGGAGAGTGCATGATGGCAGAAAATTCAGTCGTTCGCGCCAGGATCAACGAACGGATCAAAGACGAAGCCGCTGCTTTGCTGGGGGCGATGGGTCTTACCGTGTCCGACGCCTTCCGCATGATGATGCGGATTGCGACGGAAGGGGCGCTACCGTTCGAGCCTCTCGTTCCGAATGCTAAAACCGTTGCGGCGATGAAGGCCGCGCGCCGTGGCGAACTCGCCACGGCGGGAAAACCGGGCAAGCTGCTCGCGAAGCTGAATGCAGACGATTAAACACACCGGCCGTTTCCAGCGGGACTACAACTGACCCATGAGCGCAACACGGGGCAAAACTCCGGTCGAAATCAAACCCTGGGTAGACGTAGCGGCACTCCCTCCAAAGAGGAGAAGGTTAATTTCTGGCCGGAAGGTGTTATAGAATGGTGGATGTCTCGGTTCGAGCGATCGCTGAGGAGGTTCCGATGCCCGTCAAAGCGCTGAGTGGGAGGCAGCCTGCACCCATGCCACGAAAACATCCGAAGCGGGTTGCCCTGAATAAAAACGAGCTCACGATCCGTGACTTGGGGTGGACACGTGAGCGCGCCAGAGAAGTGCGCGCCAAGCTGGCGACCTTCGCTGTTGATTGGGACGACCCCGGCATGGACATCTACAATGAGCCTTAGGCGCGGCAACTTCGCCTTGGTCTATTTTCCCCACTCCGATCTAAGGACGGTGAAGCTTCGGCCGGTTCTGGTGGCCCAAGCCGAGGAGCTCAACACCGGACTCCCTCAGGTGATCGTTGCCATGGTCACTAGCAATCTGGCCCGCGCCGGACATCCCAGTCGTGTCACGGTTCTGATGAAGGACCCGCTCGCTCCCGAGACCGGCCTGAAAACCGATTCGGTAATCATGACCGACAACCTGGGGACGATAGAACTGCAACTTGTCAGACGGGCCATCGGGCGGATACCGCGAATGGAAGCTGTCGATCAGGCACTGCGCAATACACTGGGATTGTGAGCAAGCGTAGCGCGACCTGTTTTGTAGGGTCGCCGCTCTCCCCTGTTGACAAGAAAAAGCCGGGGACCTACAAAACAGGTCCGCGCTACACTTGCTTTCCGGCTGGGACATTTTGTAGCCTCTAACGCTGGCAGATTCATCTTGACTTTCATAGTATAGGATGATATAATAATCAGTTGTTACTCTGGAGTGCAGCCATGTCCGCGCGCAAATCTCCCACCCTCTCGAAGCCGAGCCCCTCCAAGCTACGAAGTCAGCAGGGCATAATTCCGACGCCAGCATCCGAGGGGCGGAAAGGGCGGAAGGCAGTAGGCCAGAAAGCAGTAGGCAGCGGGCAATAGGCAAAGAGATGACCGCTGAACGTAGTTGACCACAGACTGTGGGCTGTCGGCTGTCAGCTCCCAAAGGATGGAAGATTCCAGCCTGCGGCTGATGAAATTGTCGATTGCCGATTGTCGATCTGCAAAGTCGCTCATCGTGGCGGTTCACCAACATGTTGATCAAGGTCCGAAAAATGGGCGCTAACTCTAACAGAATAAATGGATTAAAAGTGCTCCCAATAAGTTATTGAAAATAAAGGGG